>SLPZ01000167.1 GCA_007131725.1 Balneolaceae bacterium | reverse complement strand
GTTTCCTTCACCATAAAGGTGCCTCCTAATTGGTGTTTTGTTATCTTTATAAATCACTGTAATATAACACTTTAGGGGCACCTTTTCATGTTTTTACCACACTCAAATGGGATTTTTAGGTACAAAACGGTTTTCTTCTTATGCATTTTATCTACACAAAATGGGATGAACGCTTTAACCGGCAACACGGCAAAACTCCATTTGATACTCTTTGGAATCTTTTCCAGGAACTTTTAACCATTTCCGGAGGGGATGTATCCCAGGCACTTCGCTGGCTGAACCAGATTGATGAAGAGCACCAAATTACCGATCAATTTGATGATGGTTATGGTATCGGTGATTTTATTGAAGATTTAAAGGATCGCGGATACATTCAGTTTGATGAAGAACAATCCATCATGGTGCCCACTGCAAAAACCGACCGAAGCATACGCCAGAAAGCACTTGAAGAAATTTTCAATCAGCTAAAAAAGGGCGGCAGCGGAAATCATAAAACAAACTATACCGGAAAAGGGCTTGAGCGTCAGCCGGAGACGCGCGACTGGAAACCGGGCGACGACATTTCCCACATCGACAGCACCGGCACCATGATGAACATGCTGAAGCACAGTTCCATCGATCAGTTTCAGCTCAGAGAAAAAGACCTTCGGGTCTACAACACCGATCACTACACTTCCGTATCAACGGTTCTTCTGATAGACCTGAGCCACTCCATGATTTTGTATGGAGAAGACCGTATCACACCGGCAAAAAAAGTGGCAATGGCCCTTTCTGAACTCATTATGAGCAATTATGCCAAAGATTCTCTGGATATTGTGGCTTTTGGTAACGAAGCCTGGAAAATTCAAATTAAAGATCTCCCCTATCTCAAGGTTGGCCCGTATCATACCAACACACGGCACGGGCTGCAGGTTGCACGCCATATTTTGCAGCGGAAAAAATTCTCGAATAAACAGATTTTTATGATTACAGACGGCAAGCCGTCCTGCATGTTTGAGCACGGCAAACTGTACAAAAACAGTTTCGGCATCGATCGCAAAATTGTTAACAAGGTTTTAGACGAAGCTGTAATGTGCCGGAGAGAGGGCATCGACATTACTACATTTATGATTGCCAGCGACCCCTATCTTCAAAATTTTGTCCGGGAATTGACTGAAGCCAACCAGGGGCGCGCTTATTACGCCTCACTGAACAATTTGGGCAGTTATATTTTTGAAGATTACATCAAAAACAGAAGAAAACGGGTTCGATAATTTTTTGCTGTTTATCAAATTCAATAAATTTAAAGAATAGCAAACATTTTAAACTATTCATTGTCCGCAACTGATTTTGTCAGTTTTAAGTATGAGAAGTTCTTCATTTTTAGCATTCCTGGTTTTTCTGATCTATAGTAACGGACATCTCCTCGCTCAACACAACCAGGATGCCGGACAAGATTCATTGCGGATCGGGCTGGTGCTTTCCGGCGGAGGTGCAAAAGGGATTGCACATGTTGGTATTATCGAAGCACTTGAAGAAGCCGGAGTTCGGGTAGATTACATAACCGGAACCAGCATGGGTGCACTGGTGGGAGCATTTTATGCTATTGGTTACACACCTGCCCAGCTTCGTGAAATTGCCCTCTCAAGTGATTTTCGTGATCTGTTTTCTGAACGTCCGCAGCGAATTTATGCCTCCAATTATGAAAAAATCTTCGATGAACGCACGATTGTGAGCTTTCCTTTTCAGCGCAGGAGCATCGCGCTGCCTGCCGGAATCATCAGCGGACAAGATATTTACACTTATTTGAACCGGATTACCTGGAATGTGAACCACATTCAAAGCTTTAATGAATTTCAAATACCTTTCGCGGCCATCGGTACTGATTTGGAAACCGGAAAAGCTAAAGTTTTCCGGTCCGGATACCTGCCAGACGTTTTAAGGGCCAGCATGTCAATTCCCTCTTTTTTTGCACCGCATGAAATTGATGGCAGGCTTTATGTGGACGGTGGTTTAATTAATAACCTGCCCGTTCAGGAAGCTTATGATATGGGAGCGGATTTTGTAATAGCCGTTGATGTTGGTTCAAAACTTCAAACAAAGGAACAATTAACCTCCCTGACCTCAGTCATGGATCAGGCAATTCGCTTCCGCATCATCGACAATGTAAATATTCAGAAAGAACTTGCTGACTATTATTTTGAAGTAGATGGGATTGAAAATTATTCATCTTCCGATTTTGGCAAAGCGGGTGAGATCCTTGAACTTGGCGTACAAACCGGGAAAAAGCATCTTGAAGCATTCAAAAAAATTGCAGAATTACAAACCGGACAACTGCTGCAACGGCCGAATAATCCACCACCGACTCCCATTCCTGTACGTGAAATAATCATTGAAGGGAATTCCATTTATGACGATCAATTTTTTCTGGACCTGCTTGATTTTACTCCCGGCACCGCTTTAGATCCGGACATCATCGAAAATAATGTGACCCGGCTTTACAGCTCACGATACATAAACAACGTGCTCTACCGGCTTGAGCCTGATGATGATCAATTCGTTCTTCATCTCAAAATTGAGGAAAATATTGAAAACCGGCTGGGTGTGGGAATGAGGTATGAGGGTTCCTCGAAAGCCTCCCTGTTATTGAATCTCTCAATTCAAAACCCGTTCGATACCGAATCTATTGCCAGGTTTGAAGCGAGGTTGGGCGAGAGAATGAATGTAAGAGCCGAGCATGTCTATTATTCTCTGTTTGAATCGCGATCGGCATTTATGACTTCAGCCAAATATATAACCGAAAATGTTGAATGGTACAATGATGGAGAACGTATCGCACTTCACGAAAACGAAACCATTCGCGGTGAATTGATGTGGGCAAATTTTTTCAGTACGAATAATCTTTTATCCGTTGGAATACGAAAAGATTTTACGTTTCATAGAAATAAGATCAACCCGGAAAGTATCGGTGCTTCCGCAGATGATTATCATGCGTTTTTTCTCCGCTACATGCGCGACAACCTGAATCGGAAATCGTTTCCGGAACGCGGCAGAAAACTTGTAATTGAAACCGTTGCAAGCAACCCACTGTTTTTCAGCCCGATTACCTTTACTTCATCACGGTTTTACTATTACGGAAATATTGCTATTACCGATTTTCTTACTTTCAGGCATGGATTCTGGCTTGGATACACCACCGGGCGGGATTTGCCCTGGGGATACTGGCTCACACCCAACCGCTACGAACCCTATTTTGATGTCATCCGCTTTGGCGGAGTTTCTCAGCATGCGTTAAATTCAAGAAATGTTCAAATGGCCACAACCGGCCTTCAGGCAGAATTTTCAAGAAACTGGTTTTTAGGACTTGATGTGTATGCCGGCAGATTTATGCGAAAGTGGAATATCGACGTTGACAGAGACTCTCCCGTAAAAGCCATCTCATTAAGTATTGGAAACCTGACTCTCATAGGCCCGCTTGAACTCAGGTTATCACACAGCTCACTGAACCGATTCCATGCGGAAGTGCAGGTTGGGTATATGTTTTAGCCCAGTATTTCTCACCAAGAAATTTAGCTGTGAGTAATGCAGTAAAGAGATTTGCTGATTTTCGACCCAAAAAAAAGCGGACCATTTTGGAAATAGCCCGCTTTAATAATTTGGGGTAATAATAAAATCAGATATCCAGCACGTCCATCACCTCAGAAGTAATGTCGTATTCATCCTGCACTTGAGGAGACACGTACAGAATAATAACATCACCCGTGGATGTGGTTGTGTTCAGAACATAGTCAAGGCCACGGCGATCGGCTACCGTATCAATAGCTTCCTGGATCTGTTCAAGCAATGGTGACATTAACCGTGCGCGCTGCTCCTGGAATTCCTGCTCAGCCTGGGATTGAAGCTGACGAAATTCCTGGTCAAGCTGGGTTAAACGCTCTTCTTCACTCTGCCTTGCCGATTCGGAAATTACACCTACTTTTTGCTGATAGAGTTCGATTTCGGTTTGAAGTTCACGCTCTTTTTCAATCAGCTCGGTTTGCTTGCGCTCAGCAAAGTTCTGAAGTCTTTGTTGCACTGCTCGCATCTCAGGCATTCTATCAAGAATGGCTCTCGGCTCAACAAAACCAATTCTCATATCCTGGGCCGAAGCCGTTGGTGCCGCAATCAAAGTAGACAGCGCAATTAAAATGATGATACTTAGTAAACTTAAATTTTTCATAGTGTTAAGTAGTATTTGGGGAATTAATTTTGTGTAAGTTTTTCGATAACATTCTGCGTAATGTCTGAAGCCCGTGCAGAAGAATAGTAAACAATCGGGTCGCCTGTACTGGATTCTTTATTTATTACAAAATCGATCCCGAGCTCTTCAGAAACTTCAGCCATTGCATTTTCAACACGTTCAAGCAATGGACTGAACAATTCGTTTTGTCTTTGTTGAATTTGCTGTTGAATGCGATTTTGCAGGCTGTTCAATTCTTCTTCCATTTCAGACAACCTTTCTTCTTCCCTTCGCTGCTGATCTTCACTCAGCTCGCCGGCTTCAGCCCTTTCAGAATATTCGGTAAGTTCTTCAATCCACTGCTGGTAGCGATTTTCAAATGTGGCCTGCCTTTGTTGAATGTATTCCTCAAGTTGCTGCTGAACCTGGGCTGTTTCAGGCATTGCGTCCAGCACTTCATCCGGACTCATAATGCCCACTTTTAGCTGGGCCGATGCCACAACCGGAAGCGTGAATAACAGCGCTGTGATTAATATTTTTTTCATATTTCGATTTTTTTTAAGCACTAAATTTAAGATTTATATCTGTTAATTTCTTACATCTTCTATACCTAATTCTAACATCACTTCTTCAGTCAGGTTCCATTCTTCCCTGACATACAAAAACCGAACTTCATCGGCCCGGTCAAAAACAAAATCATACGCTTCTCTTGATGCTACACGTGATAACGCATCAAAGATGGATCTTTGTATAGGCTCAAGTAATTCTTTTTGTCGTGTAAAATACTCACCCCGCGGGCCAAACTTTTCTTCGATAAACCGTTCCAGTTCATCTTTTTTGCGTTCTATTTCATTCAGCCGCTGTGTTCTCATTTCGTCTGTAAACAGGATTTCCCTGGCCTCAAAATCGGCTTCGAGCTCTTCAATTTCGTTTTCCATGTTCGAAATCTCCTGTCTCCAGTTTTCGCTCAATAGACTTAAACGCTGCTCAATTCCGGCATATTCCGGCATATGCTCCATTATCTCATCAGAATCGATAAATCCGATTTTTTGATTCTGGGCATAGACAGCCTCAGTGCAAATTGCACAAAGAATTACAAGGGTGTATGCTAAGTGTTTCGTCAAAGAGATTTTAGTCTTGAGTCTTGAGTTGTGATTCTTGATTTTCATTTCTCAAGACTCACGACTCAAGACTATGTTCTATTCTAAAATGGTGCACCGATATTAAACAGGAATTCCCATTCTCCTGCTTGCAGTCCGGCGCCTTCGGTTGATGCCGGCGTACCGTCGAGACGATAACCGTAACTTATATCAACCAATCCCAGTATTGGCAGGAATATTCTTGCTCCAAAACCAACAGCCCGTTTTACTTTAAATGGATCAAATTCGCTGAAATTATTAAATGCGTTACCGGCATCCATAAAGGCGTACGGAATTAACTGAATTTGTTCTGAACTCACAGCGGGATATCGCAGTTCCAAAGAATATTTGCTGAAAGCGCGGCCTCCAATCAAGTTTTGATTCTCATCGAGTGGTGATATCACTCCATTAAATCCGCCGGGGTAACCCCGCATGTCGATGTTGTCGTTCAGGAAGTTTTGACGCTGTTGTATTTGTGTACCCCCGATAAAAAATCGACGGAAATTGGTTTGGTTTGTATCACTGAAATATCCCATGTAGCCATATTCGGCCGAACCGCTCAGCACAAGCCTTCCTGCAATTCTGTGGTGATGCTGATACTCACTTTTCAGTTTATAATATTGTGCAAAGTCGGGTACGGGAAGGGCAACCTCTGCTGATATATTAAATTTTGATCCGCTTGTAGGTGATATCGGATTATCTGTTGAATTTCTTTCAATTACCTGCCTTAATGAGAGTACATTTGCCCGTCCGTCATCAAAAATGTGCCTGAAACCGGTCACATTAAACCGGTAGTATGTTAAGATAAAGCGCTGTGAAAAATAGTCATCCGGCCATTGCAGCCTACGTCCGATACTTGTACTGGCTGAAAATAGCTGGTATCTTTGGTCGTCGCTTGGCTGAAACCCTCCAAACGTTCGCTGTCGCGCAAAATTCAGATAATCATACGAGAGACTGACACCAAGTGATGTAGGCCTGCCACGCATCCACGGCTCGGTAAAACTGAAGTTATAGCTTCGGTAACCGCGGCCGGTAACCTGTACACCCAGCGAGAGCCGCTGACCGTCGCCCGATGGTATCGGATTCCATCCGCCCGATTCGAACATTCGGCGTGCAGAAAAGTTGTTGAAGTTTACACGTGCTGCAAGAATTACTCCCATCTGCCGTCCGCCAAAACCTCCGGAAAATTCGAAGTTATCGGTTCCCTGGGTTTCGTCCAGTTCGTAGATGATATCAACGGTGCCCTCTTCCCGGTTTGGCACGAGATCTGGCTGAATCCCTTCAGGATTAAAATATCCGAGCTGCCCAAGCTCACGAATGGAACGAACAATAGCCGATCGACTGTAGGTGTTGCCGGGAACCGTTCGAATGGTCCGGCGCACCACATCATCATGTGTTTTTGTATTACCGCTGAACGACACTCTGCGGATTGTTGCAATCTCGTCTTCAATAATCAGGAAGTTGACATCCAGCGAATCGCCATCTACAATATTGATTTCCGGCTCAACATGGAAAAACAGATATCCAATATTATTATAAAGGCTGGTGATATCGGTTTCATGCCGGTTGTATGTGAGATTCTCCTCAAATTTGGTTTCGTTATAAACATCTCCCCTTTCAAAACCGAAGAATGAGGTTAGTTCTTCATCACTGTAAACCGTATTTCCTTCCCACTCAATATTCCTGATCCGGTATTGCGGGCCTTCTTCAATATGTATATCAAAATAGACACCTTCTTTTCTGCGCCAGTCATCCACGTATACCGTATCGGAAAGCACACGAACGTCCCGATAACCGTGATCCCGGTAATGCTGTAGAACGTTGGCAATGCCTTCGTCATAATCATCCTGCGTAAACACATGCCGCCTGAAAATTCTCCACCAGCGGTCTTGTTTAATGGTGCCAAATTCACTTCTCAGGTTGCGGTCACTAAACTCTTCGTTTCCATGGAAGTTAATTTCACGGACTTTAATTCTTTCTCCCGGCTCAATTTCAAAAGTAATTGTAACACGGTTTCGTTCATCATCAGTAATTTCTTCATGGATATTAACCACAGTATTCCAATAACCTTCCTCACGATAATATCGCTTAATGGTTTTCAGTGCCTGTTCGCGCACTGAGTTGGTAACCGCAAAACCCGACAGCAAATTCAATCTTTCTCTCAGATCTCGCCGATGTGATCGCCGAACCCCTTCAATTTCGTAACGCTGAAGCCGTGGCTCTTCCTCTACCCGAATTTCAATGTTTACACCGCTGGAACCTTCTCGTTGGTGCAGAATTTCCACATCCGAGAACAATCCCGTTCGGTAAAGCTGCCGGATGCCACTGGAAATTTCATCGCCGGGAATTTGAATGGTTTGCCCCACACGCAGCCCACTGCTGCTGATCACGTAGTTTTCCCTGGCTGTTACAAGTCCCGATACAGAAATATCACGTATTTCATACTGTGATGATGAAGTGGTTGTGGGATCCAGAATCCGAATTTCATCGGTATCCTGCGCATTGACATCTTGTATTATGATAATTCCTGCGAGAAAAAAGAATGTGAATTTTAAGAGATGATTCAATTTGAACACGTAGTACAGTCTTTTCTTCAGTTTACGATATAATTTGGTTTATAACTGATGCAGTAGCACTTTTGGTATATCCGTTTTTCACTTTTCCGTATCTACGATCACGTTTTTGAAAGGAATATATTGCCTGATAAAGTTCATCTCTTCTGAAATCAGGCCAATAGGTTTTTGTAATGTACAATTCGGAGTATGCGAGCTGCCACAAAAGGAAATTGCTGATACGATATTCGCCGCTGGTGCGGATGATTAAATCGGGATCGGGAGACGACGCCGTTGAAAGAAAAGAGCCTACAAGATCATCGCTGATCTCTTCAGGATCAATATTACCATCTTTTACCTGGTGGGCAATCTGTTTAACCGCTTCGGTTATATCCCATCGCCCGGAATAGCTGAGTGCAAGACACAACTGCATTCTGCTGTTATTTTTAGTCAATTCTTTTACCTCTCTTAATTGTCTCTGACATTTTTCAGGAAGGCGCTCAATCTGGCCGATTGTTACCAGTTTGATATCATTTTTTTCGAGCCTTTCGGCTTCATCCCTCAGTGATTGAACCAGCAGCTTCATCAAACCGTTAACTTCCGAAACCGGCCTGTTCCAGTTTTCTGTAGAAAAAGCATAAAGTGTGAGGTGTTTCACTCCCAACTGTGCGCAGGATTCAGTTATATCTCTTACAGATTCAACTCCTGCCTTATGGCCATGGAGTCGTATATTACCCTTTTTTTGAGCCCACCTCCCATTTCCGTCCATGATAATTGCAATATGAACCGGGATGGATCCGGAAGTCTTTAATTTTTCCTGTAGCTTTTTATCCTGCTCGGTTTGATCCGTATCCGTTATTGTTAAAGGTTCTATTGCCATTTTTTTAGAAATCTTTGTAGCCCTATATATTAGGGTAATTTTGAACTTTTTTCAAGCTTTATTTACCTGCTCCGGCTTTTAATTGAGTGCTTTAACTCAAGCATTTCGCACAAAGCTATTGCGGCTTCTGCACCTTTATTCCCTTTTTCTGTGTTGGCGCGTTCGGCAGCTTGTTCTACATTATCGGTCGTCAGAACACCAAAAGCCACCGGCTTGCCGGAGTTCATATTCAAGTCGGTGATACCACGGGTCACCGAATCGCAAACATAGTCGAAATGCGGAGTATCACCGCGTATTACCGCGCCAATAGCCACTACTCCATCTGAATCTAAATGTTCCAGGCACCATTTGCATGCCAGCGATAGCTCAATAGAACCCGGGCAGCGATATTGAAAGATATTCGTTTCTTTCACGCCTTTAGACTGCAGAGCCTCTACCGCGGCTTCCATCATCTCATCAGTAATGAAAGAATTCCATTTTGCTGCAACCACCGCAATTTTTTGTTCATCCCATGCAATGTCCTGATTTTTTTCTGCCATGATTCAAAAGTACTCTTAAGTTTTAATTTTTTTTCGATTCATAGAAGTCCGCTTGATCGAAACCACATGATCATCGCCCAGGGTTACCACCCCCAAATAGGGGTCGTATTCCGATTTTCCATTGCCATGAAAATCACTGCCGCCGGTTATCAGCAAATTTCTTGATTTTGCCATCCTGGTAAAATTACGCTGAACATTAAAATTATGGCTTGGGTGAATGCACTCAATCCCGTCCACTCCAAAAGTTAACAGTTCATCTATTTCCGGCTGAGAATATATTGGCCCCGGATGAGCGATCGATAAAACGCCGCCGGCCTGCTTTGTGACTTCCACAACCTCTTCGATGCCGGCATACTCTGTTTGGATCTCTTTCAGATGATCCTCTGAAAGATAACGGATAAAAGCTTCAGGCACACTTGATACATACCCTTTTTTTATCAACAGAGACGCTGCATGTGGCCTGCCGATATTGCTTTTGTGCGCAATGGCCCTAACCTCATCATACTCAATTTCAACGCCTTTTTTATTCAGCTCCTCTACAATGGAGCGCATCCTCAGGCGCCTTGCCCCTTTTTGCCTCAGAATTAATTCATTAAAGCTGCTGTCTTCATCATCAAAACAGTAAGCGAGCAAGTGCACTTCTTTTTCCTTCCAGATGGTTGTAATCTCAACTCCGGGAATTAGTTCAATTCCCATTTCGCGGGCAGGCTCTTTTGCTTCAAGATATCCCGAGATCGTATCGTGATCGGTAATTGAGACAGTTTTCAGGCCTTTCTCGCGCACTTTCCCCAATAATTCAACCGGAGTTAACTTCCCGTCGGATGCGATTGTGTGGATATGTAGATCTGCTTTACCCAAAAATTAAGGTCTCAACACAATTTGGTATTGATGGGGATTACTTAACGTTTCAATCGCTTTATTTACGAGTTCATCAATACCAAGAATAGCTTCGTAGCGCTCCTGTTCACCCATAGTTTGAGAAATCCACTGAGCTTTCAGATTTCTCTCAATTATTTCCTGATTATCATAAATCTGCGAAATTTTATAATCTCTGAGCAAAGCTTTTAACTCGTCGAGATTTTGTTCTGCCGACGACTCTTCCGGAAAATTGTCTATGTTTCTTTCCAAAGCATGCAAGTGGCGGTCTGCCGTGGTTTCAAATGTAAAATCTTCTTCTATCAAATAGCGTGCAAAACGGTCAAACAGATTGTCTGGGATATTTTTCTGCTCCTCAGAGTCAAGAGTGGCTATCATTTCATTCACAAAAAACAGGTAGTTGTTATTTTGCTGAAGCGCCAGGTCAATCAATGATGACGAATGTTCGCCCACTGCAATGTCCGGCTCAATTCCGTGGCCATCAAATACCACACGCCCGTTTTTAGTTTTAAAAGCACGGCGCAGTGAATCGGGTACAGCCCGTCCGGTACCGGCTTCCGGCCCGGAATAATCCATAGACTGAATGCTTCGTCCGCTTGGAATGTAATATCTTGAAATGGTGAGTTTAAGCGAGGTGTTGTAGGAAAGCGGTCTGATGGTTTGAACAAGCCCTTTACCAAAACTGTTTTCTCCGATTACCACAGCGCGGTCCAGGTCCTGAAAAGCACCTGCAACAATTTCTGAGGCACTGGCGCTTCCTTCATTGATCAGAACGGCAAGTGGTAAATCTTCATAGAGCGCCGGTTCGCTTGTAACCATGGTGCTGTTATGGGAATCCGTTCTGCCTCTTGTTTCAACAATGGTGACTCCCGGTTCTATAAACTTGTCAATCATTTTTACGGCTTCATTCAGCAAACCGCCGGGATTATTTCTCAGGTCCAGAATCAGCCCGTCAAGCGATTCTCCATCATCCAGCTCTGCCAGGGCTTGCCTCAATTCCTCGGCTGCCTGATTGCCAAACCGGGTGAGCTGAATATAACCGATGTTTTTTTCTTCACCGATCAGTCCCGCATAGTTGATATTTTTGATTTCAATCCGTTCCCGTTCGATATTAAAAACCATGCTTTCATCAATTCCGGGCCTTCTGATTTTGATGGAAATCTCGGTTCCAACATCTCCCACAGTTAACTGCTGCACTTCTTCGGGAGACATCCCCAGTACTTCAACTCCATTAATCTCTTCGATGATATCTCCCGCCCGCAAGCCTGCCCTTTGTGCCGGGTAGCCTTCAATCGGGGCAATAATCACAATCTGATCTCCACGGTATCCGGCTTCCAGGCCAACTCCTCCGTAAGATCCGGAAGAGAGAATTTCAAGCCGCTGCTGTTCTCCTTCATCGATAAAAACGGTGTAGGGATCCAGCGTTTCGAGCATGGCATCAATACTTCGCTTCATCAAAAATTCAGGGCTGACCTCATCTACGTATTGCGTAGCGACCTCTTTGTACACATCCCCGAAAATGGTAAGCTGTTTTTTGATCTGAAAAAACAGATCTCCGTATTTAACAAATGCCCCCGATAATACCAGGAAGCCTGCTAAAAGAAGTGTGACGGTAAATTTACCGGTTTTTGTCATGCAGTAATGATTACCTCGTAATCCTCAATGTTTGTCCGGCGTAGATTCTGGTTCCGTTCAAATTATTCTCATTCTGAATATGCGAAATCGATACACCGTGGTTCCTTGCGATACTACTTAACGTATCATTTCTTCTAACAGTGTATTCAATTGTATTGCTTCCGCCGGATGATGATCCGTCGAACCTGATGTCATAGATATTTTCTCCGGCCCGCTGCCTGCGCTGCAATTCCTGTTTTTGAGCAAATGTCAGGTCATCAATCTGCTGATAAAAATTCTGCCTGCTGTTTGGCACGTGTATGGTTAGGCGCTGCCCTACGCGAATGGTATTTCCAATGCCGTTCCAGGAACGGATTTGCCAGGCTCGTACATCGTACCATTCTGCAATATGGCCAATCGTATCACCGCTTCTAACAGTGTAAGTTACCGCTGTAGTGTTTGCGGGAGCCTGTGCCTGTGTTCGCTGCTGCGAAGGTGACGAAGACCGCGTAGGCTGATTGGAGGGCCTGTCTGCTGCAATTTGTTCGGCCGAACTGGCTGCTACAGGAACCACAATCCGCTGGCCGGGATGTATCGTGCTGGTGAGGCCTTCGTTTGAATCGTATAGCGCCCGTACGGATGTTCCATATCTCTGAGCAATGAAACCGAGTGTTTCTCCGCGACTTACTGTGTGCATTGCCACTTCCTGTGCACGATTTTCTTTTGGTATTTCCTGGTAGGCCGCCAAAAAATCATCTTTGATACCCACTGGAATTTTGAGAGGATAACTGTCTCCCGGTGGCGTTGCCCATCTGAGGAGTTCCGGATTATAACTTCGCAGTTCATCTATGGTGATTCCGGCCGCATCTGCAAGATCCTCGAGCGGCATCAGCCCGTCTACATCAACAACATCAAATTTAAAAACCCGCCCGTTGTTGGGGCGCTCAAAACCAAATTCTTCAGGGTTCATAGCAATCATTGTGGCTGCAATAAAGCCGGGCACATAGCCCCTTGTTTCCCTGGGCAGATACGGATAAGCTACCCAGTAATCTTCTACACCACCGGCAGCGTTTATTGCTCTTCTCAACCCTCGCGGACTAAGGTTGTAATTGGCCAGTGCAAGGTGCCAGTCATCCCAAATTTCATAAAGGTCGCGCAGGTGCCGGGCTGCTGCCCTTGTAGATTTAAGCGGGTCGCGCCGTTCATCTACCCACCAGTTTACCTCAAGCCCGTAAACCGCACCCGTTGCACGAATAAACTGCCAAAGGCCCACGGCAGCCGCCCAGCTTCTTGCCGTTGGCACCAGGCCGCTTTCAATCATTGAGAGATGAATTAATTCTGTGGGAACACCCTCTTCTTCAAAAATTTCCCGCATCATCGGGAAGTAATATTCCGATCGCTCCAGCCAGCGCTCCATCACATCAGGCCGGCGCAGTGTGTAGTACATTAAATGCCGGTTTACATGCTGATTTTGAATCAGCGGAACATCCGTTTCATTTATCGTCAAATTTTCAGGCAGTGCAAATCCTTCGGCAATCCAGTCGTCCTGCTCGGAAAAAAGCTCCTCCCTGATCTCAAAAATATCGCCTTCGGTTTCACTTCTTAACTCGGTTATACCGTAAAACTCGCTGTGCTCAGTCATCACTGAACGGTATAGTTCGGCGAAACGCCTGTTGCTTTGAATTTCAGGATAGTCATCCATCAGTTGCTGGATAGCTGCAAACGCTTCGTTGATGTAATGTTCAGCCTGCACCAGGTCTCCCTGAACTTGTGCATCTATAGCCAAAACATGCCTTTTATAGGCATTCGAAATTCTCCGGAGAATTTCTCTGTCGGCCTCGGCAGAAACAATTGGCTGCTCTCCAACATCAGCTTCATCCCTGGTTTCAGTGAGGGGGTTTGAATAAGGAAGCAGAATGGCTGGTATTTCTACCTTTGGCGGTTCGGTCTGAGACTCTTGTGCAAAAACCGATGAACCGATCATGCAAACAGAGAGGAATAGCAGCGTTTTTTTCATAAACGATTTTTATTTGAATTAGCCTTAACAGCAAATTAGATAGTAATTTTAAAAATGACTGTAATGAAAATCTTTAGAAGAATAACCGAACATCCGAAGAAACCGTGCTTATGTTGGGTGAAGTAAAATCATCAAAATCAAGCGAATTTTCAACATATCATAATACGGAAAAATATCACTACATATTTAAAAATGGAAAAAGCTGAAGCTGCTTTATTTAAATTTTTCATTCTTTATAATCTGATGTCCACCTCTGCACAAGCGGCCACCTTCTGCCGGTACCAAATGATTTGGAGCTCAATTTTAGGATGGGTGCCGCCTGCCATCGTTTGAATTCACTGTTATCAACCAGCGTTAGCACTTTATCAACCACATCTTTTGAAAAACCCATCGCTACAATTTGGTTGCGGTGATACTGAAGCTCGATATAGAGATGAAGAATTTCATCCAGCATCTCATAAGGCGGAAGACTGTCGGTATCTTTCTGATCTGGCCTCAATTCAGCACTTGGCGGCTTGGTCAGAACGGTTTCGGGAATCATCTCTTTTTTGAAATAAACTTCGTTCAGCCAGCGTGCAAGTTCATAAACCTCTGTTTTATAGAGATCACCAATCACTGCAAGAGCTCCGTTCATATCGCCGTACAGAGTGGCGTAACCTACCGCATATTCAGACTTGTTGCCCGTAGCCAGCAAAAAATAGTTGTGTTTGTTGGCATAGGCCATCAGAACAGCACCACGAATCCGGCTTTGAATATTTTCTTCTGCCACATCAAACCCTGTTCCTTCAAAAACAGGTTGCAACACACTATTCATCTCATCATACACGCTTTGAATCGGCATGGTGTAAAGTTCAATGCCAAAGTTTTTTGCCTGTTTCAAAGAATCCGCCACACTTCCCTCGCTGGAAAATTTTGTAGGCATGGTGATTGCCTTCACATTTTCGCGGCCCAGTGCCTCAGCGGCAATTGCACAAACCAGTGCCGAATCTATGCCGCCGCTCAGCCCCAGCACAACTTTGTCCGTTACACCGGTTTTTTGAACATAATCCCTCAAACCGCACAAAATAGCATGAAACTGGCGCTCCTTATCATTTTCGGGATAGGGAGTTGAATTGTTTTTCTTTCCCGGAAAAACTTCTTTTTTTTGACTGTCCCAAACTACATCTGCGAAAGAGGTTTGAAACGGTTCGGTTCGGGCAATCACCTCAGCGCCGGATGAAACCGCCATTGAATCCCCGTCAAAAATGATTTCTGTATGTGCACCAACCTGGTTTGCATAGAACACAGGCAACTCAAGTTTTTTGGCATGATTGCGGAGCATCGCTTCCCGGTTTTCGTGCTTGGTTTTGGTGTACGGTGAAGCGGAAATATTGATGATCATATCCGCACCAGCTTCTTTCAACAGTTTTGCCGGATCGGTTTTATAGGTGTGATATTGTACTTCATTCTGATTGTACCAGATATCCTCACAAATGGTGACCCCAAGCCTGACTCCCTTCAGCTCCAGGCAGGCAAATTCCCGGTTGGGCTCAAAATAGCGGAAATCATCAAACACATCGTAGGTCGGGAGCAGTGTTTTGTGAGTTATTCCTTTCTGAAGGCCGTTTGCAGCAAGAATTGCAGAGTTAAACATTTTTCTGCCGTACTTATCCGGGTTTGACGAGATGGAACCAAAAAGCAGGGCCGTTTTGCCGGTTGACGAAATAATTACCCGGTTTACCTGGTAGCACCGCTCTCTGAATGATTCGTTTTCGAGCAGATCCTGAACCGGGTATCCTGTAACGACCAATTCCGGAAGTATCAGCAAATCAATATTATCTGACTCGGCTTTCCTCAATGATGAAAGTATCAGCGATAGGTTTCCCCTGAAATCACCAATGATTGGATTTAATTGTTCAATCCGGATATTCATTACTGTTGCCTGTACACGTTTTCTCCTGCCATCCAGGTTTCGAGTACGTTGATCTGCCAGATCTCTGACGCATCTACCTCAAAAAAATCTCTGTCTGTTAAAATAAAATCTGCCCATTTTCCCGGTTCCAGGGTGCCAATCACATCTTCCTGGTGGGCGGCATAGGCGGCATCGATTGTAAAGGATTTAAGGGCTTCAATCCGGCTCATCTGATGTTCACTGTACCAGCCTCCCGGCGGCATTCCGTCATGATCTTTACGGGTAACGGCCGAGTAGAGGCCGTAAAAGGGATTCACATCCTCTACGGGAAAATCCGATCCGCCGGCGATAATTGTCCCCTGATCCAAAAATGTCTGCCAGGCGTAAGCTCCCTTAATTCTTTCGGAACCAACTCGGTCCTCGGCCATGTTCATATCGCTCGTGGCGTGAGTGGGCTGCATGGAGGCGATCAGATCCAGTTCTTTAAATCGCGGGATATCTTCGGGAGCAACAACCTGGGCATGTTCGATCCTGTGGCGCAGATTTTCCTGCCCCTCAAGTTCATCATAAATATAGCTGAATGCATCCAGAACCTGCCTGTTTGCAGCATCTCCGATGGCGTGAATATTCATCTGGAAACCCTGTGAAGCCCCTTTCAGCACCATTGCATTCAGCTCATCCTGATCGTAAAATAACAGGCCGCGATTCCCGGATTCGTCCGAATAATCTTCCAGAAGGGCTGCCCCCCTGCTGCCCAGCGCACCGTCAGCCGAAATTTTCACACTGTGAAGTGCCAGCAGATCATCTGCGTAACTTTCAACCGGGCCGTTTGCTGCCATCTCATCAAAAATTTCGCCGGTTCCGGCAATCATGGCATAAATGCGGGTCAGAAGACGGCCTTCATCGGCAAATTGTTTGTACAATTCCCATTCGTAGATATCGGTTCGGGCATCATGTACGGATGTAATTCCATGCTTTGCCATTTCGTAGAGTGCCAGTTCGAGTGCCCGGGCATAATCTTCGTCGGTGCGTTCCGGAATTACATCGCGGACATACCTCATGGTTGCGTCCACCAAAATGCCGGTTGCTTCTCCGTCGTTGTCTCTGAGAATTACTCCTCCCTGCAGATCGGGGGTGTCGCGGTCAATCCCGGCCAATTCCAGGGCTTTGCTGTTTACCCAGGCGGCATGGCCGTCAACGCGGGTCAGGTAAACCGGCCTGTCTGTCACCACGCGGTCGATATCTGCGGCAGCGGGAAATTCATCATACCCCCATAGAACCTGGTTCCATCCGCGCCCGGTAATCCATTCTCTTTCCGGGTTTTCGTCTGCAAATTGTTCAATGGCTTCGAGCGTTTCTTCGAGAGAGCGAATTCCTGAAAGGTCGAGGTCTAATTCCCTGATACCGAGTCCCATCACATGGGCGTGGGCATCAATCAAACCGGGAAGCAGTGTGTGTCCGCCACCGTCTTTGGTTTGAAACCGGGGATAGCTTTCAATGAGTGATTCGGCCTCTCCCGTTTCCACAACCCGGCCGTCCTGAACAGCAATGGCCTCAAATTCGTGAAGATTTCCGTCACTCAAAAGCGTGTACCCGTTGATGTTATGCAGAATGAAGGCGTGGTCTTTTTTTTCGGTGCAGCCCATCAATAAAAGTAAAAGTATTGCCGGAATTAAAATTAAACGCATAATTGATTTATTTGAAGATAACCTAAAAATGAGACGGGTGGTATAAAGGAAACTTGTTTCCTGTCAGTCAAAATCTGTAATCTCAGAAAATCATTCCTGCGAATGCTGAGATTCATTTTTCACGTATTTTATTTGATCGGGCAGTATAATTTCACTTCCATCTGAAATAAACTCCCGGAGAAACTCAGGATAAACCGGTAATTCTTTCGCTTCATCAGCCGAAATAAATTTTAAATCCAGAAGGATCTGATCATTTTCCGAAATTTCAGGATCACTGCCCAGTTTAAGCATGCCTCCCGAAATAGAACATTCGAAATAAAATTCGAGAGCATGATAGGGTTTTTCGAGAAATTCATGAATCCAAAGCAATTTTAAAGGCTGAACCACCAGGCCCGTTTCTTCTTTTACTTCCCGCACAAGTGCATCTTCAAGCGTTTCTCCGAAATTAACCCCGCCTCCGGGCGGCATCCATACCGGGTATTCGCGGGTTGGCAAATTGAGTTTTAGCAACAGCAGACTGTTATCACTTACGATAATCGCGTTTGCCCTGTTTCTTAAGCTATTCGAAAAGGTTTTGTCAGACACGGTCAGGCAGGTTGTTTTTGAGGGCTTTTTTGTTTCGCATCAATATTCTTTTTTTGGTGAGCTGCTTCTACAAATGCAACAAATAACGGATGCGGATTGCTGACAGTGCTCTTCAGCTCCGGATGGAACTGCACTCCAACAAACCAAGGATGCGATTTAATCTCAATAATTTCAACAAGATCTCTTTCAGGATTATGACCGGTTAATTCAAGGCCGCATTCCTCAAGCCTGTCGCGCAGAGAATTATTTACTTCGAACCTGTGCCTGTGCCGTTCTTCAACGAGCTCTGTGCCATAGGCATTCCACGAAAATGAATCTTTCTTGAGGCGGCAATCATACTTTCCAAGGCGCATGGTTCCACCTTTGTCACGTATGTTGCGCTGATCAGGCATCAGGTCAATGACGGGATAGGGTGTATCTTGAGAAAATTCTGTGCTGTTTGCCTGTTCCATTCCGGCACAACTTCTGGCAAATTCTACCACGGCACACTGCATTCCCAGGCAGATTCCAAAAAACGGAATATTATTCTCACGGGCGTATTTTACTGCACTCAATTTACCGTCAATGCCTCTGTCACCGAATCCGGGAGCAACCAAAATGCCGGTGATTCCTTTCATTGTTTGCTCAACATTTTCTTCGGTCAAATATTCAGACTGAATCCACCGGATTTTAACCTTTGTATCGTTTCTTGCCCCGCCGTGCACCAAAGCTTCAACAATGGATTTGTACGCATCATGGTGTTCCACATACTTTCCAACAAGGGCAATCTGGGTTTCGGAGGCAGGATTTTTAATTTTTCCTACAAATTCTTTCCATTTTACCAGGTCTGCATTCTTCGAAGGAAGGTTCAGTTTCTGAATAACTCTTGTATCCAATCCTTCCTGCTGCATTAAAAGCGGCACTTCGTAGATGCTTTCTGCATCCTGGGAAGCAATAACATCTTCGATCTCCACATTACAAAATTGTGCGATTTTCCGTCTGATACCCTCATCGAGCTGATATTCTGATCGGCAAACCAGCACATCGGGGCTTAATCCGCTTTCTGAGAGTGTTTTTACAGAGTGCTGAGTGGGCTTGGTTTTTAGTTCCCCTGCGGCTGCAAGATAGGGAACCAGAGTAAGATGAATGGAAAGAGTGTTACTTCGGCCTACATCATAACGGAGCTGGCGCATGGCCTCGATGTAGGGAAGGCTTTCAATATCACCCACAGTTCCGCCGATTTCCACAATTACAATGTCGAAATTTTCTGATTCGCCAAGCCTCAATACATGAGATTTAATTTCATCAGTGATATGGGGAATTACCTGCACGGTTTTGCCCAGATAAGCTCCCTGTCTTTCTTTGGAAATTACATCGTAATAGACACGGCCGGTTGTAACGTTGTTTTGCTGTGATGTGCGAATGCCCAAAAACCGCTCGTAATGGCCAAGGTCGAGATCGGTTTCGGCGCCATCATCTGTTACGTAAACTTCGCCGTGTTCGTAGGGATTCATGGTGCCGGGGTCCACATTGATGTAGGGATCCAGTTTCTGAATGGTAACCCTGAGCCCCCGGGCAATCAGCAGCCTTCCAAGAGATGCACAAATAATACCTTTTCCAAGTGATGAGGCAACACCGCCGGTAACAAAAATGTATTTTGCAGCCATTTTTATAAGAGAATAGTTAGAGGAAAACAGAAAATAGCAGGCTCCCGGCTGCTATTCAAACCAAATACAAAAACTCTTTAAAAAAAATTTATCTTTTCCGTCATCATCTGCTTGTTAAACTTATAAAAAACATTTACTAATCAGATTTGCACTTCTTTGATAAAAATGAATGCTAAAATCCTCTCTCAATTTTATAGTTCAAATAACTGATAAGACTGTTGATCTGCTTTTTTTGTAGATGGATCAGGAAAATGTTCAGCGCAAAAACACCGAACAATATATAATAAAACCAATTGGCGAATGTAGTAAGACCGGCAACAAACATAAATGCAAACACCACAATAATCGCGATGTTTATAACAAGGTGAATGTTTTTGTAACGAAGTTTTTTTTGAAGTGCAGTGATTTTTTCGCTATCCGGCAGCTCTTTTTCTGAACGCAGATGCACTTCGGAGTAAATTTCAAATTTTTCTTTATCGTCCGGTGAGAACGGCATTTACACTAATTTTGTGAATTGATAACCCGGCGGATGGCTTGATTGAGCAGCGTATCAAAAGAACCTTCTTTGGTTGCCGTTTGATAAATCAAAAATCCTCCCATCATACTCAGGATACAACCCATCAGGCTGAGTATAGCTGATACCCACAGAAGTGGAATCAATCCCAGAATTGTAATGCAAACAAGTGTGAGTCCGGTAATTACCTGAATTACGCCGGATAATAATGGTATCAGCGTATGGCTGTTTGTGATTAACGCACGAAATCTTATAGCGGATTTACGCTTGTTCCGCCCGGGATGAAGCTGAATACCTTCAAATTCCGGCTGTGTTTTTTTGGGATCTCCAGTCATAATCCAAAAATTAAATTAATCAGCTTCTGCAAAACCTGATTGCAGGCAATTAACCTGTGCTTTCTATAAATTAAACAAACTGACGATCAATTTGAACAATCTCACATTTTTTGAAAGAAAACAACGATTATATTTTCGGCAGAAATCCGGTTGAAGAAGCTCTGAAAACCAACCCCAAACAGATTGAGAAAATCTATCTGAGAAAAGGCATCAGAAAGCTAACGATATCGGACATTCTGTCTTATGCTTCTGATAACCGCATACCTGTTGCAGACGTTCCGGGCTCCAAACTTTTTGAAATGGTTGGGCGTGTGAATGACCAGGGAGTGGTGGCTGCTGTGAGCCATACCGAGTACATTGAATTTGAAGACTGGCTTGAATCTGTTGAACCGGATGCCGATACGGCTGTTCTTTTGCTGGATGAAATTGAAGATCCCCACAATTTCGGGGCAATTCTGCGGACAGCAGCGGCGGCGGGAATCACTGCGGTTATTGTAGCTAAACACCGTCAGGCACCGGTTAATGCCACAGTTTTTAAAACCAGCGCCGGAACTGCAGGGCGCATTCCTATTGTACGCGCAGTAAATCTGAACCAGGCCATACTCGCTCTCAAAGAAAACAGATTCTGGATTGCCGGACTTGATATGGATGGGGATTTGATCTGGAACCAGACCATGGATATGCCAATGGCTTTTGTAATCGGAAATGAAGGCCGCGGACTCCGGAAAAAAACCGGTGAACACTGCGACTTCCTCCTTTCCATTCCCATGATGAATAATGTAGAATCCCTGAACGCCTCCGTAAGCGCTGCCCTGGTGTGTTACGAATGGCGAAGGCAAAGATCGGCCAAATAAAAAAGTGCCATTTAAAATGCAATCTTCGTCTGACGAATCAATAAAAAAACAATTCTACATCCCCACCATTCTTCAACCAATTGGAAGCATCCTCGCACAAGAAGTTCGTCTGACGAATTCCCCAAAAAGAAAAAAGCCCCAAAGGCAAAAGCGGATACTTTTGAGATAGCGCAAGCATCTCGCTTGTGTCCACTATCTCATTTGTACACTTTATCTTTCAATCATACAAAAGATAAGGCTTGCGCTGCTCCAGGTAATCATCCAGACCGAATTCCAGATTAGCGGCCTGTATCTCTCCCCGAATCAGGCGGTCGATTTCCCGGGTGCCGGCCAGAAGATGGCGAAATGAATGTAGTTCGTACTCATCCGTAGCCTGCATTATTATTGAAAAAATCTCAAGCCCGGCTATTACAGGATCAAAATCATAATCGGCTGCCGAGAGTAAAATTCCATGGCACACTTTACCCTGATGTTTTGGCTCAGGTGCAACACCGGGAATAGAGATGGGTGTGAACTGAATCGGCTCAACATTGATACTGGGCGAAATATTTTGCATCCGCTCCAGATCTTCCGGAGCCAGGTTTGTGCTTGGGTCACCCAGTGTTAAAAACGGATCGATGGTTCCTCGGCCTTCAGAAAGCGTGGTGCCTTCATAAAAAACCGTTCCCAGGTAAAAATAGGCGTGTTCGAATGTAGGCAGGTTGGGTGATGGAGGTATCCATCGGAGTTTTGTGTCCGGCCATTTCATATCCCGTTCCCAGCCTTCCATGGCAACCACATGCAATTCCGGTTCCGCCTCAAAATCCATCCAGTTTTCACCGACAATCATTTTGGCCATTTCTCCCATTGTGAGGCCGTGAGCAATCGGAATCGGGTACGGGCCCACGAACGACTTAAATTCATCTTCCATCATCCAGCCGCTCACATAGTTGCCGCCAAGAGGGTTGGGACGGTCGAGCACCCACACAGGCACACCCTCATTCGCTGCCGATTCAAGAACCAGCCCAAGAGTAGCAATGTAGGTATAAAACCGGGCTCCAACATCCTGCATGTCAAATATCAGCACATCCACATGCTCGAGCATTTCGGGTGTGGGCTGACGGGTTTCCCCGTAAAGCGAAAAGACAGGCAGTCCCGATGCCTGGTCAATTCCGTCTTCTATACGCTCACCGGCTCCGGCTTCGCCCCGAAAACCGTGCTCAGGTGCAAAAAGTGCGGTGATGTTTACATCCAGTGCAAGGAGTTTATCAAGCATGTGAACACGTCCGATACGGGCTGTGGGATTCATCACCAGTCCTACCCTGCGCCCTTCAAACTCTTCCAGGTGGCGCTCAATAAGAATTTCAGCCCCGAGAACAACTCGTTCCTCTTCTTCCTGCGGTTCCGGCTGGGGTGATTCGCATGATAGAAAGGCTAACAGTGATCCTGCGATAACGATTGAGATGATATTTTTCAGCATAAAAGTCAGATCAATTTGATTCTATTGTCGGAATATACGCAACGATTGATCGGGAATTCCAAATGATTTTAACGTACACCGGACAGTTTATCCAACGAAGTTTTACACGAAGTGGGACTTGTCCGCCGATAATCATCATTGTAAGGCAAAACAGGATTTTTATGAGTAGATCCTGGCCTAAACAAAATCTACAGAAAGTTCACAACTACTGAGAAACGGGCAAGCTGCCCGTTGTACGTACGCCGGACAGCTTGTCCGGCCAGAATGCAGTTTGAATAAGCAGCAGCCTCAATGCCAAAAAGTATCCCCAAAAAAGGATTTCCTTTTTGCAAAATTGGTGAGGAACGGGCAGGCACAACTACGTTAATAATTCGTAGAGTAAACTGCCCGTTGTACATTGGGTGGCCTGCCCTTTTTTTATGCTTTATTTGCCACTACTTCGGATTCTGAAAAGAAGTAGGCTGTCTCAATTTTTCCGTTTTCTACAGAGTCGGCGCCATGAATGATGTTTTCACCCAGGCTGTCGGCAAAATCTTTTCGGATAGTTCCTTCATCGGCTTCAGCCGGATTTGTGGCGCCAATCAATTTCCGGAAATCTTCCACAGCGTTCTCTTTCTCAAGAATCATAGGCACACAGGGGCCGCTGCTCATAAAATCGGTCAGCTCATCAAAGAAAGGCCTCTCGCGGTGTACGGCATAAAATCCCCCGGCAGTGTCTTTTGTGAGGCGGGTCATTTTCATCGCCACGATGTTAAAGCCAGCTTCCTGGATTCTTCTGGTTACTTCTCCGATGAGTTTTTTTCGTACACAATCGGGTTTCAGAATGGTTAGTGTTCGTTCTACAGCCATAAGTTTTATCAATAGGTTAATCGTTAATAGAATTAATTTTCATACTTTTTAAGATACACTGAATCTCAGAAAATGACGAGAAGCTTTTCAAACGAAAAGTTAAACAGTGATGGAATATGAAATAAAGTATCACAGCACAAACGAGACATTTGCGCTATTTTATTCTTATTTAATGGCACAAACAACAGAATTTAATGGCGCAAACGTCTCGTTTGTGCCAATCCAAATTTTTGAATCTTTAATGCCCGAAATGGCAGGATCTCGCCATCGCGGCACCTGGACCTTAAACCTTGAACCATGATTAGTTGCCCCTGAAACCCAAAATTCCCTTGAACCCAGAACCATGAAATATGAAACTTGAACCATGAAAAAAACTCATCCAAGCATTGCATCGCACACAACTAAAATGGCCGGAAAAAAACGTATCGGCCTGGTGGCCCACGATTATCGAAAACGCGATCTTCTCGATTGGGCCGAATACAACAAAGATATCCTTAAAGAACATGAGCTTTATGGCACCGGCACTACAGGCGGGCTTATTGCTGAAAACCTCGGTTTTCCCGTCCACCGGTTTATGAGTGGGCCTCTCGGTGGTGACCAGCAGCTTGGGGCAGCCATTGCAAAAGGAAAACTTGACATCCTCATCTTCTTCTGGGATCCTCTGCAAGCACAGCCCCACGATGTGGACGTGAAAGCCCTGCTGCGAATTGCCATTGTGTACAACATTCCGCTGGCTTGCAGCCGGTCATCCGCTGACTTTCTGATCAGTTCGGAGCTTTTGCACGAACCCTACGAACGCTATCTTGTAGATTATGGTGCAAGGCTGAAAAGTTTAAGCGTTGAAGAATAAATTATTACTCTTAAAAAATATCGCTCAGATGAATAATCTTTTATTTACACTCATTTTCCTGGTAATGTTAACAGGCACGCTTCATACTTTAGGCCATACACAAAATTCATTGCAGGATTCGATATATAAACCTGAAAGTGAGTCACCGAACTATACTCTACGTGAATTCGATACCGTTACTATCGGGGATTGGTTATTTGCTGCAAATGCATGGGGAGGCGGAGACTATGAAATGTCTGTTTGGGATTCTAATCCATTCCGTTTTTCTGTAACAGGAACATTAGACCACGGCGGATCGGTAGCCGGATATCCGAACGTGAATCGCGGCTGGACCTGGGGAAACTGGGCGCCCAACAGCCCTTTTCCGATCAGGTTAGGCGAACTTTCGGCTTTAAAGGCAGACTGGGATCAAAGCATTCCCGATTCTGGAAATCACATCGCCATGTTTCAGCTCTACACAGCCAATCGACCAGAGCCCGGAAATTCTACAGAGAACATTACCGGTGATATATTGATTGGCATTAATCGAAGCCAGTTCCCGCTGGAAGAGTGGCATAACTACGAAGGCACTTTTACCATAGGCGGACGTGAATTTCTGGTCATGACCGACGTAATCTGGGAACAGGCCAAACGATCGATTTATGTACTAAAAGAGAGTACCGAAAGTGTGAGAGATTTCGATATAAAAGCCCTGCTCGATTTTTCAATCAAACACGGATGGCTCGAACCAGACGACTACCTGGTAACCCTACAGGCAGGTTTTGAGTTCATTGAAATTGATGGCACAAGTGAATCAACATTTCTGAACTATATCATAGAGTCCAATTAATCTTTCACATCAAAACCAAAGACCGCCACACCCGGAACTACCGGAACTTCATAACGATCGGTATCCGGTGCTGCCATTACGATAATTATAGCTTTACCGGCACCACCGCCAGCTCCTATCGCTCGGCGGCTAATATCAGAAGCAAGCCGCTGCAGGTCACGCGATGATTCAATGGGTGATAATTCTGATTGCCTGGGATGCCAATTATCAGATGTCGGATACCACCTTGTGGGAAATGACTGAGCTGTATTTTTAATAAATCATCCCAGTTGTGCCCCATTTACACTTCTGCCCAGTAAGGCCTCCCTGTCTGAAATCTTTACCGTCATGCTGTTTTCATCCACGATACCCCGTTCATTCACTGCAAACACCATAATCCGTGCGCTCCCAAGCGGAAATGCTGGACCGGGATCAAACCGCTCATCTGTTTCAACGTGCATAGCAGTATTATCCGCCAGCCACGCTCCAAATTCATCGGGTGTCATTCCGCGATCTCCAACTCTCGATTCCAGGGCTGAAAATCCGGACATATCACTCCTCAGTACATAAGTAACTTTAATTTCTTCAAAGGCACCATTACCCTGGGCATGCATTTCAACTCCGCTCCATACAACAATACATCCGATTATTAAAAAAGACAGTAGTTTTTTCATGATGTAAGCTATTAGATTAGTATATGATTACTTTAATTTTATGAGTTTTGATTATAGAAACTGCTTATTATTTACACGATTTTACACATCAAAAAGGATCACACCCATAATGCAGGTTTCCATCAAAAATATTGCTATATCGCTGGTATTGCTTCTTGTTGTTATTGGCCTTGTAAAATGGTGTCAGTTAAGCGGGGAAGTGCGCTACGGACCTGGTGTTTTTGCTCCGGATGAACCACAACAGGAGCTGCTGTCCGGATCCGACAGTTTTCTTTTCAATGATTATAACCTCACTCCCGTTGCCAATTTTGATGTGCACGCCAGGGTTTTATCCAGAAGAGATTACTCGAGGGATCGCGAATCCGATCTCTCACCTATTGACCTCGCACTTGGATGGGGACCGATGTCGGATGAATCCATTATCGGGCAGATTCAAATCCGCCAGGCTGCCCGTTTTTACATGTGGCGAGCGCGTGAGCTGCCCATTTCTCGCAATCAAATCGATCACAACAGTTCGAATATGCACTTGATTCCGGCTTCGCCCGAAATAGAGCGGGCCATGAAGCGGGTTCGAAAAGGAGACCTGGTGCAATTTCGCGGAAAGCTGGTGAATGCCGAATCGGCCGACGGCTGGCGCTGGCGAACCTCCACTTCACGTACCGATACCGGCAGCGGCGCATGTGAACTTGTTTTTGTTGAGGAGTTTGAAATTGTTACTCCTGATCTTTAAGTAATTACTCCATTTTATCCTGTCATTTCGATTTTCTCACCCTGATTCCGTAAGCACCCCCGGGATTTTTTGTGAATATTTGAATGATTTCTTCCTCTGAAAAACCATTTTCACGCATTGCCGGTACCAGGTGTGTCATAATTGCCTGAAACGGGCGGATTTCATCACCCATCGGCCAGGCGTCACCATCGTGCGATAAAAGCACTTTGTGCAGCAGCCCTGCATCCCGGAATAGTTTTAACCGTGAGATATATTCATCCAAATTATCTTCCCGGACTCCATCAAGTGAAATCCAGCCGCCTTTTTCAGCCACACTTAACAAAAAGTCCGTGTCTTCGTGCCAGTTTGCATGAGTCCAGATCCAGGCTTCCGGGCTTACGCCATATTTATCCAGGATTTCGAGCTGAGCCTGTACCGCCTCAATATTATCGCCGGTATGAACTGCGATCGTGAGTCCGATTTCTAAATGTGTAATCACACCCGCTTCAAACAGTTTTTGGTCTATTTCTGATGGCTCACCGGAATCAATAGCGAGCTTCATAAAACCCGGGCGGATTTCGGTGCCATCAATCCCGTTTTCAAATTCATCAATCCACCTCGCAGCCAGTTCTTCAGGGGTTTCTCCATAAGCATATTCAGGGATGTAACGATTATCTGCCGCTCCATAAATTCCGGTGTTCGTTACAATCCGAATGCTGGTTGAATCGGCTATCTTCTGAAGGATATCAACCCTTCTGCCAAAATATGCTGTCGTGTAATCGAACAGAGTTTCTACCCCAAGTTCTTTTATCTGATTTGCGTAAGGCATCACCTGGCTGTAGAGCGCTTCTTCATCATAATCATCCGTCTCTTCGATCGGAAGGCCGAAATTCGACATCAGGTGTTCATGGCTGAGTGTGAAACCAATTTCACCAGCTTCAACCGGCCCGTTTACTGTCTTAATCATCAATATATCCTTGTCGGAATCGGACGGCTGGCAACCAGAAGCTGCAATGAGAATAATAGAGAAAACCGCAATAAATTTAATGGGGTTCATTTTTACAGAAATCAATGATCCGTTGTAGTTTAAAAAAGTAAACTATCAAGTTTAGCCTGCATTGCCAATGGTAAATTATGTTTGTTTTCCAGACAGCCAAATCTCAATTCTTTGAATCTATTCTTTTTACTTTCTGTTGTTGTATCATAAATCGTCTTGTCATGATATTCAAAGAATAACATATTAACATATAATGATTGAAAAGTACTATGTATATCCTCAAGGGAATTAAGCCCTTTGGGAGAAGTTGACAAAAGGCAGTTGACAGTTGACAAATTTGTTAACTGTCAACTGTCAACTCAACATCGACAACATTTTAATATTAACATTGCCTTAAGCGCCTATGAACCGGCTCGCAAAAGAAAAATCACCTTATCTCCTTCAGCATAAGAATAATCCCGTAGACTGGTTTCCCTGGGGTGATGAAGCTTTTGAAAAGGCGAAGCGCGAAGATAAACCGGTGTTCCTCTCCATCGGATACGCCACCTGCCACTGGTGCCATGTGATGGAACACGAAAGTTTTGAAGATGATGAGGTGGCCCGGCGGATGAATGAAACGTTCGTGAATATCAAGGTTGACCGCGAGGAACGCCCCGATATAGACCATACGTACATGTCGGTATGCCAGATGCTGACCGGGCACGGCGGATGGCCGCTCACCATTGTAATGACGCCGGACAAAGAACCGTTCTATGCTGCAACCTATCTTCCCAAATATTCCCGGCCAAAACGCATCGGGATGATGGATTTTGTACCCGCCATTAAAAAAGCCTGGGAGAACGATCGTCAAAATATCCTCAAATCGGCGGAGCGCATCAAAGAAGGATTTTCGAAATCGCTGGAGCTTGGCAAAGGGGATGGTTCTCTTCCGGAAGATATCATCCAAACTGCGCAGAACCAGCTTCAAAAAAGGTTCGATGCATCCGAAGGCGGATTTGGACAGGCTCCAAAATTTCCATCACCCCACAATCTTCTTTTTTTGATGAACCGGTATCGTACAGAAGGCAATCCAAAAGATCTGGAGATGGTGCGGCTCACACTCGAAAAAATGAGGCTTGGCGGTCTTTGGGATCATGTCGGTTTCGGGTTTCACCGTTACTCAACCGATCATCGCTGGCTGCTTCCTCACTTTGAGAAAATGCTGTACGACCAAGCCATGCTCTTAATGGCTTATTCAGAAGCCTGGCAATTAACCGGCGAACCTCTTTTCCGGCAAACAGCCTACGAAATTGTTGCCTACGTGGATGAATGCCTCACCTCATCCGGCGGTGCATTTTACTCTGCCGAAGATGCCGACACCGAAGGTGAAGAGGGTAAATTTTACGTTTGGACGACGGATGAAATCCGAACCATTTTGAACCATGAAGAAGCTTCCCTGTTTCTGGACCTGTTCCGGTTTGAGGAAGACGGAAATTTCCATGATGAAGCCACCCATCAAAAAACAGGAAAAAACATCCCGCACCTTAAAGAAAAAATCCCTGATGAGGTTGCAGAACAGGCTCAACGTATTTTGCAAAAATTAAAAACAGAACGTAGTAAGCGAATCCGCCCGCTGCTGGATGACAAAATTCTGACCGACTGGAACGGGCTGATGATCGCAGCTCTTGCAAAATCGGGGGTGATTTTTGATGATCCCGGTTTCACAGAAAGAGCCGAAAAAGCATGGAGTGTCATCAGCCGCCACTGCCTGTCTGACGGGCAACTTTTGCACAGGCTGAAAGATGGCGAGGCTGCCATCAATGGAATGGCAGATGATTATGCCTTCACAATCTGGGGGTTGATTGAACTTTACAATGCCACTTTCAAACCTGAATATCTATCCCGCGCTGTGCATCTACAAAACCGGTTTGATGAGGATTTTTATGATGCCAAACATGGCGGCTGGTACTTCACTGCAGAAAATGCGGAAGAGCTGCTCGGCCGGCAAAAAGAGATGTATGACGGCGCCATCCCTTCGTCCAATTCCGTGGCAGTGCATAATGGCTTTCGGTTGTCGAAGCTAACCGCAAAACCGGAATTTGAACAGAAATCACTGGCCATGTTCAGTGCTTTTTCAGAGCAAATTCTAAATGCACCTTCCGGTTACCTGCATGCCCTCCATGCTTACGGGCTGCTACAATCCGAAACAGCCGAGGTGGTAATAACCGCCCCGGAACTAACAGATGAAGTGAAAGGTGCCGTCCGGTTGTGCAGAAAAATGCTTCCTGATGGAACCGCAATTCTCCTGAAAACCCAGAAAAATGCTGAGGAACTGAACCGCATCGCACCGTTTGTGAAGCATTATCCGACAGATGAGAAATTTTCGGCCTATGTTTGCAAAAACTTTGAGTGCAAACAACCGGTTTATTCAACAGAAGAACTACGTGAATTAATTTCAGGCTGAGAAGCCCATTTTACTTCTCATTCTTCTTATAAAAAGTTACCTTACCGGTATAAACAGACGTATTGAAGCTGTTTGTTTTATTGTATTTAAGAATCATCAGATACCTACCATCAACATAAAAATTCAATTCTATGACTACCAATGAGAACGGTTCCGTAACCTATTCAAACAGTAATAACATCGGCTCCATTGAATTTTATCACCCCAAAGGAAATTCGTTGCCCGGCGTATTGCTTCGTAAACTGGCAGATACTATCAGGCAAGCAGGCGAAGATGAAAAAAATCGTGTAATCGTGCTTCGCAGTGCCGGAGACGGTGCTTTTTGTGCAGGCGCTTCTTTTGATGAGCTCTCGGCAATTTCCAACCTGGAAGAAGGTAAACATTTTTTTATGGGTTTTGCCCATGTCATCAATGCCATGCGTACATGCAAAAAATTTATCATTACCAGAGTACATGGCAAAACCGTGGGCGGCGGAATTGGCATCATTGCTTCATCAGATTTTGTGATTGCAAAACAGGGTGCAGATATCCGGCTGAGTGAACTGGAGCTGGGCATCGGCCCATTTGTTGTTGGCCCTGCAGTGGGGCGAAAGGTAGGAATGTCGGCATTTTCTACACTGGGCATTGATGCCACCACCTGGTACAGTTCAGATTGGGCACATCAAAAGAATTTGTACAACAAAGTGGCCCAATCAACGGCAGAACTTGATACCATGGTCAATGAACTTGCCAAAAACCTTGCCTCAAGCAATCCGGACGCCATGCGAAACATGAAGGAAATTTACTGGCAAAGAACCGGCCACTGGGATGTAACTCTCGAACAGCGTGCTGAAATCAGCGGGCGGCTGATACTTTCAGAATTTTCGAGAAAATACCTGGAAAAAATTAATGCAAAATCGTGACTGGTAAACCCGGGATCACGACACTAAAGAAAGGCCAATTAGTTGTTTTTACGGGTGTTATCGCACAATTTATTCAGATATAAAACTGCAAATCTCCCTCGATACGATCATTTTTTTGGCAATGGCCTAACCTTCGAAATACCAGGCAGTAATTAGGAGAATAGGCCAGTAGCAAGTACTTTCAAAGGTGTGTTCCTCAAACAAGCTGAGTAGAGAACTCTTTTCTGTAATAATAAATAACTTTACCAATGATGATTACCAAAATGGCAGAGATAAGTAAAAAGCTCTCAAAAGATGAATAACGGTCGAAGTAGGAAATGTGAAAAAGAAAATAGAATAGCCCTAATGTAATGATGAGGTCAAAAATTCCGTAAGCTTTTTTTCCAGCAGTAGAAAGTCTGAATTCATTAGCTCTAAGTTTCTCGCAGACGAACGCGGTCGATTTACGCTGACGTGCGCTGATGTGAATAAATAGTACCCCAACCCTCCTCTTCGTGCCTCCGCGCAAACTTCTGCGAACCTCTGCGAGAAAAAATATAAGGACATCTCTCTTTTTCAGTTCATACATGCAAGAACCAACGGGTATCTCGCCGACGAACGCGGACGAATTCGCTGACGGGCGCTGATGTAAATGTATAGTACCCCAACCCTCTTCTGCGTACCTCCGCGCTACCTTCTGCGAACCTCTGCGAGAAAAAATGTAAGGCATCTCTCTTTTTTGGTTCATATATGTAGAACCAATACCAATTTCACAAGATAGAAAAATGACAGAAAATCAAATTTCCTACATCATAAGGGGCACAGCTCTCACAGTCCATAGAAACCTCGGGCCGGGTTTACTTGAATCGGTTTATGAAACGGTTTTGAAACATGAACTTCAGAATGAAGGCCTCCATGTCACCAATCAGGTACCGGTTCCTGTGGAATATGACAATATAACATTCGACCAAGGATTCCGGCTTGATTTACTTGTAGAAAACAAGGTCATTATAGAAGTTAAATCTGTCGAAAAACTCCTTGATGTGCATCACAAGCAGCTTCTCACCTATCTGAAACTGACAGATAAAAAATTGGGGCTGTTAATCAATTTTAATTCCGTTTTGATCAAAAACTCGATCACCAGAATTGTGAATAATTTATGAGTTTTAACCCTATCGTAAGTTTGATCCTCGATTGTCTCTCGCAGACGAACGCCGAAGATTTCCGCTGACGTGCATTGATGTAAATGAATAGTACCCCAACCCTCTTCTGCGTACCTCCGCGCAACCATCTGCGAACCTCTGCGAGAAAACATGTATTTGCTTTTTTCAGTACAGAAGTAAGGCTAAATAGTTGTTTTTACATGCGCAGGCGCGCAGCTTTTTCGCACAATTAACTCGGGCTCCATGTTGTGCTGCACGATATCTGTCTGGTATTTATTAATCTTGTCGATGAGTATTTTGGCTGCCTTTTCGCCTTTTCCATAGGTGGGCTGCTCAATGGTGGTGAGTGGAGGAATCATATACCTCGAAATTGGCAGCCCGTCAAACCCCACAACTGAAAACTCTTCAGGAATTTTGATATTATTTTCGTGAAGCGCCAACATTGCACCCATTGCAAGGGTATCACTTGCGCAAAACAGGGCAGTTATTTCAGGATGTTCTTTTATCCATTTGTTCATGGTTTGATAACCATCTTTTTGCGAATAACTGCTTACCGATATAACCTCATCATCAACCAGTATTCCATAGTCGGACTGTGCCTTTCTATATCCGCTTATTCGGTGTTTCGTTTCTTCCACATTCTGATCACCGAAAATTCCGCCGATTCGCCTGTGGCCGAGATCCGCGAGGTGTTTTACTGCTTTGTACGCACCCTTGTAATTATCCACATCAACCGAACAGATTTCCGGAAATTCGGGATTATGGCCAACCATCACGATGGGCATATCAATTTCGGCAAAACGATCGGCTGTAAATTTGGTAACCTCTTCATTCAGGCAGATCACTCCATCCAGCCGGTGTTCATTCAGGATTAGTTCATGCAGCTCATTTTTCATGGAAGACGAATAAAATGAGAGATGAACATTGTAGCCCCGCCTGATGCATTCTTCAAAAATACCGAGATAGAGTAAAGTCCAGTAGCCATTTCCAAGGCTCTCATCACCAATTCGACTGGTTAACACCCCAATCTGATTAGTACTCTGAGTTGCAAGATTCCGGGCTACCGTATTGGGTTTGTAGTTATGCATCTCCACAACTTCCATCACACGCCGGCGTGCCTCTTCACTCACATTGGGATGATTGTTGATTACCCGCGAAACAACGGATCTTGAAACATGGGCAAGCTTGGCAACTTTATCGATGTTTAATTTTTCCATAGCTGATTTAGTACGGTGGACCTGCTATAACATGAGCATTCGATTAAGTGCAAAACGAACTTTAATTAAAAAAAATTCTGCTAAATAATTAAATGCAAAACGGAATTTTTTTCAGATAATGATTTAGATTGATGCATTTTTATCTACTCATGTAATAGATCATCTATCAGCATAGTATACATCAATTCTAATCCAACTCGATAGTAATTATCCTGCCGGAGCGCCCAAGGCTGTTAAATACTGCCAGCGAAACTTTCTCTGCATCACCAAGTTCAACTGGGCCATCGTAGAGTTCAGAGGCTTCTGTCGGTTCATTTCCATCTATTTCGTATCGAATTTCGAGGCCGGGAAATCCGGTATTGGCCGTCAAGACTCCATTTTCTACCACTGCACCCGGCGGCGGAATCCGGTAATTGATTCTGTCTCCATAAATCCGATCAAGCCGTTTTAGCTCAAACCAGCCAATTCGGTTGGCGAACTCTTTCCAGGCTGCATCCCTTTCTTCCCACATCTGGTCACGGTTATCGTGTTCACTCCAGTCGGCATCACCCATCCAGGCGCGTTCCGCAAGGCCAAGCAGCCGTGGAAATATCATGTAGTCCATGGCGCCTTCACGATTCACCGTTTCGGTCCAAAGCTGCCCCTGAAGCCCAAGAATATTTTCTCTTGCTTCTGGCAAAAGCTGCACAGCATCGTCGAAATGATCTTCCGGAATCGGATTGCCGTAGTTATCTTTCACAGCATTTTTGTAGAGGTTGAACGGTATGAATGAATAAGGCTCCTTTGTATTGAACATGGCAGCCCAATAAAAGCCCGGTTCTTTCCAGTATTTATCGTAAGCAAAATCGAAATAAAAATTGGATGCGTGAGACATCACCACTTCATACCCCATATTGGCAAGAGTGTAGGCATAATCTTCGGTTCCGGTGCCCCAGATATTCGACCAAACATGCGGTATGGTTGAACCGGCAAATTCGGGATGCGGCTGTCTTGAATCATCCTCAAATTCACGAAACGCTACTTCTTCCCATCCGGCCATCATCAGGTTACGCTCCTGGAGTTTTGTCTGAATGCGATCGAAGAAATAGATCTGCAAATCGCGAACATTTTCAATGCCCTCATCTTCCATTAGCTGACTACAGGCAGGTGATTTTTCCCAGACGCCGTGCGGCACTTCATCGCCACCCATGTGAATGGTGGTAAGCGGTACGCCTGCTGCACGGTGCATATCAACAATTTCATCGATCACAACTTCCATAAACCGATAGGTTGATTCCTGGCAGACATTAATCACATTGTCATTAAAACTTTGAATTGAGAGATATTCCGATTCATCCCCCTCTTCATCAAGGCGGAAAAAGTCGGCTGCTTCGGGATCGCCTGCATCGTGCAACCTTTCTGACCTGGCTTTCATGGCTACTATTGCAGCCCGTGCATGGCCGGGAACATCAATTTCTGGGATCACTTCGATATGCCTTTCGTGCGCATACTGAAGCAGGTTGATGTATTCGCTGCGGCTATACCAGCCACTTCCAAAAGAGCGGCCGGTTGTGGGATCAGGGCCGGAACCATAAGATGGAATCAGGTAATCCGACTCGTCTGTGGTATGGCCTCTGCGGCCGCCTACCTCAACCAGTTCCGGCAGCGGCTCGATGGCCAGCCTCCATCCCTCATCATCGGTTAAATGAAAATGGAACCTGTTCAGTTTATACATCGCCATAACATCGAGCAGGCGCTTTACATCATCCGCTGACTGAAAATTCCTGGACACATCGAGATGCATACCTCGGTACGGAAAGGCGGGTTCATCCTCAATCCTCACAGTGCCAATTTCGAGTTCATCGCCATCGCGATTGTCGATTAAAGCTCTCAGGCTCTGAATACCGTAGAAAATGCCTTTGTTGTCATTTGCCAGAATTTCGATGGCGCCTGGCGACACATCCAGAATGTAGGCTTCATCGTTATCAATGCTTTCCATTTCAAGATTCAGAACTATGCCGGCACCGCCCCACTCGTGATCAAGCAATTGAGAAGAAGCGCGAATATTGTAGGCACCAAGTAGGTTTTCCAGATAGGAAGCTTCAGTAAAAAATTGTTCGTGATAGTATATGTCGATGCCGTCTGTAATCGTAAAAATTTCATCTCCCTGCTGAACCGACCGGGGTGTTGGGATGATTTTTCCTATCTGATTTATATCCAGGGCTGTAAGTGCACTGTTATCATTAAAAATTGATTCCGGTGTGAGAACTTCAATCAGGTCATCGGGAGTGCGGTTTACCTGTTCATCACGTTTGAAAGGTAATATCTCAACGTTTTCTACTGTTTGAACAATTTTCTCATCTCCATCATCAAATACAAAATAAAAACCCTGGGGCGCATCGGTAAACTTTATAGAGTGAAACCTGCCGTGATATTCGATAAGCCTGCTTTCACCCGGTTCAATCGGCTCAAATTCTTCGGTGGGCTCAAGCTTGAAAAAATCGCCATTGATGTGAGTAGCTTTCAGCCCCGGAAGAAAAGAATCTTCAACAAGCGGCCTGATTGAGTTTAAATAGAGCACCCAGCCCTCTGCCGGAAAAACTTCATCCGAGGTATTGTTCAGGGTCAGTTCAGCACTGAACTGATTATCGTCTTCGAAATTTGAAACCAGCTCCCAGGTTATATCAACCGGGGCACTTTGAATCACAAATTCAAGAAGCGGCGGGTCAGTTTCTCGTTCTGCCACATCACATTGTTGTGAGGTTAAAAAAGCACAAAATAGAATTGCCAAAAAGGATAGTCTTGAGTAACTCATAAAAAAATAACATTGAGGAGTTTATTCTTGGGAAATAAATATAACCAAAGGCGGTTATGCCGACTGCATTTTCTGCTTATCCAGCTTAAGCCACATGAAAGCCGCTACCCCCAAAATAGTGGTTTTTTTGCTCGCCATTTCTGAAATTTTCAGCTCAACGCTGCCTTTGTAAATATCGAGCAGGTGTTCGTCCATATATTTTTTGGTGGGATTCAGAATCAGATCGCCTGCTTGTGATACTCCCCCGGTGAGGATGATAAGTTCGGGATTTAAAATGGCCACAGTGTCGGCCAGTTTTTTGCCAAGGATTTTTCCGGTGTAATCAAATGCCCGGAGTGCAAGTTCATCTCCTTCACCCGCCGCTTTTGTTATAATTTCAGCAGTCAGTTCGCCGTTCACATGTGGATTCAGCAGAGACTTTTTAAGTTCACCGGGATCGGCATCAAGTACTGTTTGAATAATTCCGCGGGCTGAAACGTAGGTTTCCAGGCATCCTTTTCTTCCGCAGCTACACTGCCTTCCATTATGCACAGCGGTAATGTGTCCCAGTTCGCCGGCATGGCCGTGTGTACCAAGAATTAGCTGGCCATTCGAAACAATGCCGCTCCCAAGACCGGTGCCAAGTGTGATACAGATAAAATTTTTATGATGTTTTGCCGCACCATAAAGCATCTCGCCCACGGCTGCGGCGTTCGCATCGTTCGATACGGTAACCGGCAGCCCGAATATTGAATGCAGAATTTCCCGGATTGGCAGCTTCCTCGGCCAGTTCAGGTTTGATGCGTCATCTATAGTCCCGCGGGATTCACTGCCGGTTGGTGCGCCTACAGAAATTCCGGCAAGTGTAAAATTGCCTTCCAGCGAATTCAACATCTCTTTTAGCTGATATGCAAGAAGGTTGAAAAATTCTTCATGCTCAAGATCAGGATTGGTTGGAATTGATCGGTATGCAAATAAATCTCCCTTGCGATTAACAAGGCCAAATTTTGTATCGGTGCCTCCCAGGTCTATTCCTGCAACTAACTCCATAACATCTGCTTGCATTTCATCACAGGGTTTAAATTTAGAAAAAATAGCATCACAATATTGCTTAAATTTCAAACTAAGTGGTCAGTTGATAAGTTATTATTTGTAAAATCATGATTTATACCTTAAAAGAAAACTGGTAATCCCCCGGAATTGGTTTTTGGAACCGATTCCAATCCTCAATTTCTGCTTTAATCAGTATATTTTAATTTGAAAACCAAGACGGCTATAACAAAAATTTTTGATAATCCACACTTATATGGAATCTCTAAAAAATAAAATTCAATCCATCGATAAACGTAAAACGTATTACGAAAAAATTCCTACCATAATTTATGATGACAGCTCCGAGGCATCCGCGGCAATTGCACAGGAAATAGCAGAACTCATCAAAGAAAAAAAGAAAGAGGGCAAAAATGCTGTTTTAGGGCTGGCCACCGGATCATCTCCGGTTGATATTTATGATGAGCTGATCCGCTTGCACAAGGAAGAGGGGCTGAGTTTCGAAAATGTGATTACTTTCAACCTTGATGAATACTACCCGATTGAGCCAGACTCCCTGCAAAGTTACGTTCGGTTTATGAATGAACATCTCTTCAATCATATCGACATACCAAAAGATCAGATCCATATCCCGGACGGCTCTATTCCCGAGGATGAAGTTTATGATTATTGTGATGAATACGAACAAAAAATAAAAGATGCAGGAGGGATTGATATTCAGCTTCTCGGCATTGGCCGAACCGGTCACATTGGTTTTAATGAACCGGGATCACGGCCCGACTCACCTACAAGGCTGATCACACTGGACAAAATAACGCGAAAAGATGCCGCCAGCGACTTTTTCGGGGAAGAAAACGTGCCAAGGAGAGCCATAACCATGGGTGTGGGTACCATTCTGAGTGCCAGGCAAATTATCCTCATGGCTTGGGGTGAAGGGAAATCCGGCATCATTCAGCAAACAGTAGAAGGCAAGATCAAAGAAAGCGTGCCGGCAACCTACCTGCAGAATCACAAAAATACGGTTGTTGTGCTTGATGATGCCGGCTCCGAAAAACTGCTGCGATTTAATACCCCCTGGCTGATCGGCCCCTGCGACTGGGACGATAAACTAATCCGGAAAGCCGTGGTTTGGCTCTGCCAGAAAGTAGACAAACCCATTCTGAAACTGACCGACGAAAACTACAACGAGCATGGAATGGCCGACCTCATCACCACAAAAGGGCCTGCATATAACATCAATATTAAAGTGTTCAACGAGCTTCAGCACACCATCACCGGATGGCCCGGCGGAAAGCCAAACGCCGATGATACAAAGAGGCCAGAGCGAAAATCACCCTTCCCAAAACGAGCCCTCATTTTCAGCCCGCATCCTGATGATGATGTGATCTCGATGGGCGGTACGCTGATCCGGCTTGTAGATCACGGCCATGAAGTTCACATCGCCTATCAAACATCCGGAAATATTGCCGTTTTTGATGATGACGTAATCCGTTTTGCCGATTTTGTGCTGGACTATTCAGAGGCGTTCGGCCTAAAAGAGCAAAAAGCCGAAAAGCTGTTCAGAAAGGTGAATGAATCACTCAAAAATAAAGAGCCGGGACAGATAGACTCCCCCGAAGTAAAAATGATTAAAGGGCTCATCCGCCGCGGTGAAGCTAAAGCAGGCGGGCGTTATTGCGGCGTTCCCGACGAAAACATGCACTTTATGGACATGCCGTTTTATGAAACCGGCCGGGTAAAGAAAAAGCCGTTGTCTGATGAAGACATAAAAATAACAGTAGAATTGCTTCGCAAAATCAAGCCGCATCAAGTATATGCCGCCGGCGATCTGTCTGACCCGCACGGAACACATCGGGTTTGCCTCAAAGCCATTTTTAAAGCACTGGAAGTGGTTAAAAATGATGACTGGACTAAAGACTGCTGGGTATGGCTTTACAGGGGTGCCTGGCAGGAGTGGGATGTCAACGAAATTGAGATGGCGGTGCCGCTCAGTCCGCAGGAGTTAATGCGCAAGCGGAGAGCTATTTTTAAGCATCAGTCACAAAAAGACCGCCCGCTCTTTCCGGGATCCGATGCCCGTGAGTTTTGGCAGCGATCCGAAGATCGAAACCGCGGAACAGCCGAAATGTACGATAGACTCGGCCTGGCCGAATATGAAGCGATTGAAGGATTTGTGAGATATCATTTCTAAAAAAATGAAAAATTCAGAACTCCGGCAGTTTTTACACAGTTTGTGATTCTGCCGGGGTCTGATTGATTATTCGTCCAGCAATTCGCCTTTCTGCTTTTCTTTCACAAAAAACCAGCTTACCGTTGAAAGGGTAAGCATCAATCCACAAAGAATAAAAAGATAATCCTGGGTTGGAAATGTCTCAATAATAAATGAAAATACCAGGCTTACAATTAAATGTGGAATTACAACGGAGAGGTTAAAAACACCCATGAAAAAGCCCATCCGGTTTTTATCTACATTTTCTGACATGATGGCAAATGGAAGGCTAACCACAGCTCCCCAGCCAATGCCTGCAAACGCCATTAAAGCATAAAGTGTCATCGGGGTTTGAACGATGGTACCCATCAAAAAGTAAGCTATTGCCATGGTTGCGATTGCGGCAGTGTGAATTTTGACACGTCCGATTTTTGCAGCCAGCGGTTCAAATACCAGCACGGGCAGCAAAAAGCCCACCGTATTTAAAACTGCGAATGAAATGCCAATCATCCGTTCTGTGTTTTCAAAACCGAGCGGCACCAACTGATCTTCCAAAAAGAATATGATGTATACAAACATCGACTGTATACCCAGCCAGGAAAACCCATGGGCGATATAAAGCTTAAAAAGCTGATCCCATTCCGTTTTGTCACTATCCAGAATTTTTGCAATCTCCGGATTTTCTCGATTCTTGCTGCGCACCTGAATAAATGCATCAACTATGCTGTAAATATGAACAATTGCGGCGATTCCGTAAAACAGAATCATTAAAGCTACAACACCGTGACTGAAAATAGCCACAACATAAGAAGCAACACTTATAAAAAAGAGTGCCGCTCCCTTTGTATATATTTTGGCATAAAAATGGCCTGAACCGGGAACAAGAATGGATATTGTTGATCCCAAAAGCGGGTCAAGCCTGCCATGCAGTGTATCTTCTTCGCTGGTTATATAGCGCGGCTCTTTAATCAAAAGAGTGGGGACAATAGAAAACAAGAGCACCAGTACAGCGCCGCCATAAAGCAGAACATAATTTCCGAGTGTTGCGCCTACCACATAAGCCATCACACCAAAAAATCCGGACACAGTCTGCATCCAGGTATAACCTTTTGTTCGTTCTCGGCCTTCCGGTGTCACATCTGCTATGATAGACCGGGTAGGATTAAAACTGACGTTGATGGAAAGGTCGAGCGTAAGCGATACCAGCACTGCAACAATTAAAATATTGGCTATTCCCAAACCCTCAGAAATAATGCCGATATTGGGTAAACACAAAAGCATTAATGCCGCCAGCGTACCGCCTAAAAGTATAAATGGCCTTCTGCGTCCGTTCCAGAACCAAACATTATCACTCACCACCCCGATGATTACCTGTCCGAAAATTCCGGCAATAGGACCGGTTGCCCATACAATTCCAATTTCATAAATCTCAAGGCCAAACTCGGTTCTGAGAATCCAGCTTAATGCTGCAATTTGAACGGCAAGTGCAAAGCCCATTGCCGTAGCCGGTAGAGCCAGCAGAGCATAAAAAAGGTTAGAAAGGTTTTTTTGAATCTTCAGCATATTTTCAATAAATAAATATTTTTTGATGCAAAACTTCTGCAATGTAAAAAATTATTGTCAACTCTTTTTTATTAGATCTCTTTCATATTTTCAAAATTGAAATATCAGTAAAAATGTAATGCAAATCACTTCCAAATACGCATATATGAATAAAAAAATTTATCATGGCTTAAATGATTCCATCCATTACATCTTGCATTGAATGTTACACACTTCTTGTATAGATTAAATAGAAAATTAATTCTGGCTATCTGACTTTTTGAATCAACCCGTTCCAAAATATTATAAAATATACGAAGAGCTTCTTAATGAAATCAGATCCGGTAAATATCAGGAGAAAGATCTGTTTCCGAGTGACACTGAACTGGTAAAAAAGTATAACGTCAGCCGGGGCACGGTTAGAGAGGCTGTTAAACTTTTGTTTCAGCAGGGATATCTGATTCGCGAACAGGGTAAAGGCACGTTTGTTACATACAGAAAAATACACCAGGATCCCGACAGGCTGATTGGTTTCACGGAATTAATGCAACAGCACAATATAAAACCATCAGCAAAAATCATCGAAAAAGAGATTACTCTTCCAAATGCCAACATTCGCCATTTGATGAGGCTGGAAAATGAACAAAAAGCAGTTCGTTTGGTTCGGCTCCGTTTTGGCGATGACCAGCCGCTGATAATAGAGCGGTCTTATTTTAATTATGACCTCTTTGAGCCGATTTACGATATGGACCTTGAAGAAAATTCCATTTTCGAACTGCTTCACAAATTTACAGAAACCAGGCTGGGTGATGCCCATCAAAAAATTGAAGCTGTCAGTGCTGGCCTGGAGGAACATCAACTGCTTGGTGTGGCGCTGCGAACTCCGTTACTTTTAATCAAACGATTAATTAAAACTACTGACGGACTGATTTTTCAATTTTCAGAGGATGCTTACAGAAGTGACCGCATCAATTTTTCAACCAAAACAGTACCCTACCATTCTGATAACGATCTGCAGCCGCTGCCGCTCGATTTATCGGATGACGAATGGTTCTGACGGGCTTATCTTCCTTTCAGTTTTGAACTTTTTTAAACCTAAAAACCGTCAGAATTTGCTTTTTTTGATATTGAAAATCTATGATTACTGTGTTTTATTTAAGAATGAATTACAATATCAAAGTTGAACAGATTAAAATGACAAACAGCCTGCAATTGAAATAAAATGAACATTCCGGAATCATTTTTAGTTGATTATATGGAAGCGTTTCCGCATCTTAAATTATGTAGGTTGTATAGACAACCAAACAACAAGTAAAAACTTAGCTAACATGCCTGAAAAATATATTTTAGCACTCGACCAGGGAACTACCAGTTCACGAGCCATTGTATTCAATCACAGCGGAGAAATTGTTGGAACGGCTCAAAAAGAATTCAAACAGATCTACCCAAAAGCAGGATGGGTTGAGCACGACGGGAATGAAATATGGTCTACGCAGGCCGGTGTTGCAGCAGAGGCCATTACCGGAGCCGGGTTGAATGGAAGCTACATTGAAGCGATCGGCATCACAAACCAGAGAGAAACCACACTTATCTGGGACAGAGCCACCGGAAAACCTGTTTATAATGCCATCGTCTGGCAAGACCGGCGCACCTCTGATTACTGCGATGAACTGAAGCAACAAGAAGGCATGATCGAGAAAGTTCAGAAAAAAACCGGGCTGATTATCGATTCCTATTTCTCCGGAACCAAAATAAAATGGATACTCGACAATGTGGAAGGAGTTCGTGAAAGAGCCGAAAAGGGAGAGCTGGCTTTTGGAACTATGGACACCTGGCTGATCTGGAATTTTACCCGGGGTGAAAAACATATCACCGATGTAACCAATGCCTCACGCACCATGATTTTCAACATCAATACGCTGGAGTGGGACAAAGAACTGCTTGAAATTCTGGACATCCCCGAAAGTTTGCTGCCAGAGGTGAAATCCTCAAGCGAAGTGTACGGCGAGACCAAAACCACGATTTTTGCATCCAAAGTGCCCATCGCCGGAATTGCCGGTGACCAGCAGGCAGCTCTTTTCGGCCAGCGTTGTATTGAATCGGGCATGGTAAAAAATACGTATGGCACCGGCTGTTTTATGATGATGAATACCGGTGAGGAACCGATACAATCAAAAAACAATCTGCTTACTACTATTGCCTGGAAGGTAGACGGAAAAACGGTGTACGCACTTGAGGGAAGTATTTTTATTGCAGGGGCAGTGGTGCAGTGGCTGAGGGATGAACTCGGCCTGATCCGCAAATCAAGCGATGTGGAAAAACTGGCAGCTTCAGTGCAGGATAATGACGGAGTTTACCTGGTGCCCGCATTTGCCGGACTGGGCGCACCCCATTGGGATCAGCATGCCAGGGGAACCATGGTTGGCCTTACCAGGGGCGCAAATGCAGGCCATATCGCCAGGGCGGCCCTTGAAGGAATTGCCTATCAGGCGATGGATGTTTTGAAAGCCATGCAGGCAGACTCAGGAATAGAGATCAAAGAACTGCGGGTAGACGGCGGTGCAACTGCCAATAACCTGCTGATGCAATTTCAGGCTGATATTCTCCAGGCGCCGGTCATCCGGCCAAAAATACTTGAAACTACTGCGCTGGGTGCCGCATATCTTGCCGGACTGGCAGTTGGCTACTGGAAAAGTCATGAAGAAATTAACGAACAATGGAAAGAAGACCAGCGGTTTGATGCAGAAATGGATAAAAACGAAGCTGATAAACTTATCGGCGGCTGGAACAAAGCCCTTAAGGCCGCAAAAGCCTGGTCTGGAAATAATTCACAGTAAAGATTGACTTCAAAACATTGACAGCTATGACATTAAACAGAGATGCTTTTAAAAAAACAGTAAAAGAAAAATCAGGTTATTTTGACATCATCATCATTGGCGGTGGCGCCACGGGATTGGGCGCGGCAGTTGATTCTGCAACTCGCGGTTATAAAACATTGCTGCTGGAACAGCACGATTTTTCCAAAGGTACCTCCAGCCGTTCTACAAAACTGGTTCATGGTGGTGTAAGGTATCTGCAGCAGGGAAACGTTGCCCTTGTTTTAGAGGCTTTGCGCGAGCGGGGATTGCTTATCCAGAATGCCCCTCATCTTGTGCGAAACCAATCATTTATAGTTCCTAACTACGATTGGTGGGAAGGTCCTTTTTACGGTGTTGGCATGAAAGTTTACGACATGCTGGCAGGCAAACTTGGCCTTGGCCCTTCAAAACATCTATCGCTCAAAAAAACGATTGAATATCTGCCAACACTCGAGCAGAATGGATTGCGCGGCGGAGTAATTTATTACGACGGACAATTTGATGACTCCCGCCTGGCCGTAAATCTGGTTCAAACCGCTGCCGACCACAATGCCACTTTGCTGAATTACACAAAAGTCACCGGCCTGCTCAAATCGAATGACATGGTTGAAGGTGTGCTGGTGAAAGACCAGCTTAACGGGGATGAGTACAAAATAAACGGAAGGGTGGTAATTAATGCTACGGGTGTATATACGGATAATGTTTTGAAAATGGACAATCCCGATACAAAACCGATGATCTCACCCAGCCAGGGAATTCACCTTGTAATTGATAAAGAATTTGCACCCGGCGAATCCGCGATTATGGTACCCCACACTGATGACGGGCGTGTTCTTTTTGCCGTGCCCTGGCATGGAAAAATTGTGGTCGGCACAACTGATACACCGATGGATGAAATCAAGCTGGAACCCGAAGCACTTGAAGAAGAGATTGAGTTTATCCTGAAACACGCGTCTCAATATCTGACCGGAAATCCCAAGCGCAGTGATGTGCGCAGTGTATTTGCCGGTTTGCGGCCGCTTGTAAAAGCGGGTGGCGGAGAAAAGACCGCCTCATTGTCGCGCGACCATACACTTTTTGTTTCAGATTCCGGGCTGGTAACCATCACCGGTGGAAAATGGACTACTTATAGAAAAATGGCCCAGGATACGATTGACCAGGCAGCCACTGTTGCCGGTTTAAATATCAAAGAGTGTGTTACGGAGAATCTTCGAATTCATGGTTGGCTTAAGAATGTGGACCGCAGTGATCCGCTACATCAGTACGGCTCAGACCGTCTCAAACTGAAAAAAATGATCGAAGATAATCCCGAACTCGGAGAACCACTTCATGAACGGCTGCCATATCTCAAAGCAGAAGTTGTCTGGGCCGCCCGCAACGAAATGGCAATGACGGTTGAAGATGTGCTGTCACGGCGGACAAGGGCCCTGCTGCTCGATGCCAAAGCCAGTGTGGATATGGCGCCAGAAACTGCCCGGCTGATGGCTGAGGAAATGGGCTGGGATAAAACCTGGCAGAAGAAACAGGTGGAGGAATATACCGAACTTGCCAAGGCATATATTCTCGCGGATTAAATTCAAAAAAAACTGGCAGAGTGCCATGCTTTTCGGTTCCTGCCAGAGTTTTTTAGCTTGAATTTTTGTTAATATCAACCAAACGTGACTCTGGCGGGAGCTCACTGCCGTTCGCACTCTGCCAGGTCACAGATTATGACACACCTGCATTAATTTGAAAATCGGGTTTAATTTATCAGGCCTGAAAGTTCGATTCCGTGGTCTGCCATTGCATTTACAATTCCGTTAATAACAAACTGAACGGCGATTACTGAAAGAATTAACCCGAATAATTTTGTAATAATCTGCTTTCCCGAATCGCCTAAATAACGCACTATTACCTTGGAGTAAATCATTGAATAATAGCAACTAACGGTGGTTATCAAAACAGCAATAAACACCAGCACAGTGTGATAGATGGTTGGAGCCTCACTGGTAAGAATCATTACAGTTGCGATAGAGCCCGGCCCGCTGATGAACGGAATTGCAAGAGGAATCACCGAAATATCTTCGGCTATTTCTCCTTCCGGTTTCAATCTACTCCTGTCTTCTTTTTCGCGGCTGGCTAACATGCTCATCGCAATTCCAAACAGGATAATGCCACCGGCTATTCGGAATGCGGCAAGAGTAATCCCAAAAAGCTGGAAAATAACTCCACCAAGAAGTGCAAATACAAAAAAGAGAATTGTTGCGATTTTTGTTGATTTAAGGGCTGTCTCTTTCCTCTTTTTCTCGCTCATTTTTGTGGTGAGAGACATGAAAACAAATGCCGTTGTAAGCGGATTCACAATCACAAAAATTCCGGCAATGGCCATAAGAAGATAGGTAAGAGTGGTTTGGATAAATTCAACTAATTCCATAGATCTCAAGATGTATATTTTAGATATATACATCTAAAATAACAGATCACTCAAAATACTTCAATTTTCAGGTGATTTTCACAGCAGATTTGCTGAATGAATTTTAATTTGAGCTATGACCACAGCACAAAACGTCATCCAATCATTACGCAACATTGCCAGTCCGGAAATTGCCGAACACAGTTTTCGTTTTTTCAAAGCGGGGCCGGACGAATATGCAGAGGGAGATAAATTTCTTGGAATCCGTGTGCCGGAGCAGCTGAAAATAGCCCGGAAAAACAGTCAGCTTCCGCTGTCTGAAATACACAAACTCTTGCAGTCGAAGTATCATGAAATCCGGCTGACCGGGTTGTTTATTTTAGTGTATCAGTACGAAAAAGCTGACCCTTCCCGGCAAAAAGAAATTTTCCAGTTTTACATGGAAAACCTGGACCGTGTGAACAATTGGGACCTGGTTGATTCTTCTGCCAAATACATCGCCGGCCATTTTCTGTTTGATAAAGACCGCTCCGTACTTTATAAACTGGCAGATTCGGAAAACCTTTGGGAACGACGTGTTTCGGTGCTTACCACATTCTACTTCATTGATCAGGGTGATTTTTCCACCACTCTTGATATCTGTGAAAAACTGCTGAATGATGATGAAGACCTCATTCACAAAGCGACCGGCTGGATGCTCCGGGAAATCGGTAAAAAAGAGAAGCAGGTCCTGACACAATTTCTTGACAAACACTCCAAAAATATGCCCCGAACCATGCTGAGGTATGCGATTGAGAAGTTACCGGAAAATGAGAGGCAGGGGTATTTGAAGGGGGAAGGGATTAGGAATTAGGTTTTAGGTGTTAGGTTATTTAGTCTGTTAGAAATTTTTTTCCTCAGTGATATGATCATTTTTGTTAGTTCAGTTAATAATTCCCGGTTCTTTTCAAACTCTTCATAGGTGATATATTTTCGCAGTCTTGCTTTGGTGTTACAACTTACGCATTCATTGGCACTGTACAATGAATGTCCTAAAAAGTTGTAAAATTGTGCATCAGATCCTGCCGATCCTTCAGCAATATTTAATGCAATAGAGTCTGCCGCACGCATAAATTGCGACCGCAGCTCAAATCGCTCTTCTACAGGTAATTTCTTTACAATTTTATTTACAACTTCACCAAACTCCATTGCCTTTTGATAAACAAGTAAATCCTCAAAACTAAAATGATAATCAGATTTTTCCATGTTTTCTTCCTAACACCTAAAACCTAATCCCTAACACCTTTAATAAAATAAATCAATAACTTAAAATTTCATCAATTGCATTTAAAATACCATCAACTTTCGGAATTACACTATTCATCAAATCAACATTATAGGGTACGGGAATATCAGGCGTGGTGAGGCGCTGAACCGGGGCATCCAGGTATTGAAAAAGTTCATCCGAGATTCTGGCACTGATTTCAGCACCAAACCCGGCTGTTTTTGTGTCTTCGTGAACTATCAGGCACCGGTTTGTTTTTTTCACAGATTCAAATACCAGCTCTTCATCCCACGGCATCAGGCTTCTCAGGTCAATTATTTCTGCCGATGCACCACTTTCAGTCACAGCAGCTTCACATCGTTCACACATGGCTCCCCACGTGACAATCGTTAAATCTTTTCCTTCTTTCAGTTTCTTCCCTTTTCCAAAAGGCACAACAAACTTATCTCCGGGATAGGGCTTTCGGGCATATTTCGAATCGAGGAGATTTCTGTGCTCAAAAAAGATTGTGGGATCGTTGCTGCGCATTGCCGTTCTCAGCAGGCCTACGGCATCTTCGGCATTTGACGGATAGGCCACCTGCCAGCCAGTCATCCTGGCAAAAAACACTTCGTTCGATTCACTGTGCCACGGATCTCCGCATTTTGCAAAACCTCCGGGCATCCGCACCACCATTGGCGCGGCAAATTTGTTGGCAGTCCGCCACCGGATGGTGCCCGTATTTTTCAATTGCTCTGTTGCCGGGTCGGCATATTTTCGGAACTGAATTTCGGCAATCGGCATAAATCCGCCGTAAGCCAGCCCAACGGCACGGCCGATAATTCCTTCCTCGGACAGGCTGGTATCAAACACGCGATGCTCACCGAATTTGGACTGCAATCCCATTGTTGCCGCATGAACCCCACCTTTGGCGCCTACATCTTCCCCAAAAACCAACACCCGGTCGTTAATTTCAAGTTCATGCTCCATCGTCCGCCTCACCCCTTCAACAATGTTGATTCTCTGCGATTCGGGTTCAGGGCTCTCTGACGATTCAGGAGGAGAGTAACCTTCAGCAAAAAGGCCGCCAATCTGCTGCACACTCTCATACCCGGATGAATAGGTGCTCAGCAATGTGTCATCAGACGGTGTGCCTCTTTCCCAAGCTTTTTCCGCAGCCTTCTCAGCAACTTTTTTTGCTGATGATTCGAGCTCTTCCCACGTTTCATTACTCATCTTTTCCGGAACTAAAAATTCCCTCAATTTTATCAGCGGGTCATTTTCCTTCTCCTCTTTAATAAGCTCTTTATCTTTATAAACCTGATTGTCTTGGTAGGAATGGCCGTTTAGTCTTGGAACTTTCAGCCTGAGAAGTGCCGGGCCTTTTCGATTTCTAACATATCCGGTGGCCTCACCAATCAACTGCAGTGTCTCTTCAGGAGCTGTACCGTCTCCGTCAAAAATTCTCAGGTTTTTAAAAGAATAAAGATTATTGGCAATATTGCCGCCCGGTGTCTGAAGATCGCTCTTCACGGAAATTCCGTAGCCGTTGTCTTCGATAAAAAACAAAACAGGCAGGTTCAGCGTGGCGGCCATGGTTAAAGCGGACCAAAATCCGTTTGTGGCTACGGATCCGTCTCCTCCCAAAATCACTGAAATCGCTTCAGACCAGGCATCTTCCTCCAGGTATTTTCGCCTGTGCTCGGTGGCCTGTGCATATCCTGCTGCCGGCGTGTACTGAGATCCTACATCTCCTGCCATCGGCAACACCATCGGGCTGCCGTTGCCCGGCAAATTACAAACCACCCCGATGTCCCTGCCTTCACTATAACCGCCTGATTTAGCCATGTCGGAGGCAATGGCTTCCTCTGCATCAAAACCGAGTGTGAGCATCAGCGGCCGGGAACGGTAATAGGCACTGGCAGCATCATTCGGTTCAGTCAGATGTATGCCCAGTATAATTTGCGCAAGCTCATGGCCGCGAGCCGAAAACTGATATAAAACTTTTTTATTCGGGACCAGTTCATTTTCCTCAATCTCATCAATTGCCCTTGAAAGCAACATGGTTTTCACAACCTTTTGCCAGTCAAAGTCTTGTTTATCCGTCCCTTTTTTTTTGCTCATGCTGACTGAAATTTTTTAAGCGTTTTTAAATTCGGTGATACTCAAATAACTTTTCTCAAAATGCTTCATGTCATCCGGAGTGCCGATGGTTATTCGAACGCAATTTGGAAGCCCAAATCCATTTACCCTGCGCAAAATAACTCCCTGTTTGAGCATGGCTTCCGTAAACCCAATTGCTTCCTCCTCACTGTCCAGAACCATCAAAACCGAATTGGAAATTGATGGAATGAATTTTACTCCCTGGTTTTCAAAAAAAGTGTATAGCCTTTCACGGCCTTTTTGCACCAATTCAACACTTTTTTTTATAAATTCCTGATCGTCCAGAGCCGCAAATGCCGCAGCCTGTGCAGGTGTGGTCGGCTCAAATGTCAGTTTTGATTTCCTCATTTCATAAATAACCGGCTCGCTTGCAATTGCGTAACCAATCCGAAATCCGGCAAGGCCGTATGCTTTAGAAAAAGTCCTCAAAATTACCACGTTTTCTTTTCTGTACTTAAGCGCATTGGGATAATCCGGCTCCGTTCGGGCATATTCAAAATAGGCCTCATCTGCAATCAGAAAAACACCTTCAGGCAGGTTTTCAACCAATCGTTTATACTCATTTATGCTGATGTATGTGCCTGTCGGGTTATTGGGGTTTGCGATGTAGACCATTTTGGTTTTTTCATCAACCGCCCGAAGCATAGCATCCACATCAAAATTATAATCGTTTGTAATAGGTACTTTTTTTATGCTGACACCCCTGACGCCTGCCTGGACATAAAAACCAACAAATGTGGCATTGGCAGTTACCGCATTTTCATCGTTTTTAAAAAATGTTCTGCACAGAATTGAGATTACACTTTCTGATCCGGCTGCAAGCAGTATTTCATTTTCATCAACTCTATGTAATTCAGCCAATTTTTTTCGAAGCCTTTGGGCAATCGGGTCTGGGTAGTCGTGGACAACATTCAATGAATTCATTACAGCTTTCGGCACATCAGGACTGCAGCCCAGCCGGTTTTCGTTTGATGCAAGCTTTGATATGCGTGAAGGTTTAAACTCTTTTTGAACCTCTGCTATGGTTTTACCCGCTACATATGGTTTTAGTTTTTGGATATTGGCCGGTAAAATATTCTCTAAGTTCATGATAAACAGATTAATATTTAAAGCTGAAACATTTCATTGTTCCAAGTGTTACCTATAATGGCAGTTTATTACAGGATACAAAATCGTGTAAAGAAAAAGCGCTTTCAAGCCAAATTTTACCAAATGAATGTTTTGACTGTTATTTTGTTGATGTAGTTCAGCAAACAAAATTTCAGCTAATCTAACCTAAGCAAATGAGCAAACATGTGATAATAACCGGAGCAAGCAGGGGAATAGGATTTGAAACAGCCAAATATCTTGCAAAACGGGACTGTTTCGTCACCGTTATTGCCCGTACTGAAGAAAAACTAAATCAGCTCCAGGCAATCAGCCCGGATAAGATTTTACCTCTACAACTTGATATCACTGAAAAAAATTCACCTGAAATTATTCAAAAACACCTAAATCAACTTCAGTTAAAAATTGATGGATTGATCCACAATGCCGGGCTGCTGATCAATAAGCCATTTGAAAAGCAGACGGATGAAGACTGGAACAGGCAAATGGATGTGAACATTTTGGGGCCTGCCCGCCTGACACGAGATCTACTTCATCATTTTAATGAAGATTCTCATATCGTCAATATCAGTACAATGGGCGGATTTCAGGGAAGTTCAAAATTTCCGGGATTAAGCGCATACAGCACTTCAAAAGGCGCCCTTTCTATCCTCACGGAATGCCTTGCTGTGGAACTTGCCGGACGCAATATTTCTGTTAACTGTTTATGTCTCGGAGCTGTTCAAACAGAAATGCTTGAAAAGGCTTTCCCCGGAATGGAAGTCCCGGTTAAGCCGGCTCAAATGGGAGAATTTGTGGGAAATTTTGTGTTGAAATACCACAACTTTTTTAATGGAAAAATTTTACCTGTTTCGCTGCACGATCCATCCTGAAAGCAGTATCTTATCAGTTAAAACAAATTTCATCAACTTCACATAAAATGAAAAAATTAGTACTGATTACCCTGTTCGCTGTTTTTTTTAGTTCTCAATTTCAACTATCTGCAGAAGCCCAATCTTTCGAGATTATCGGAGGCAATATTTTAAATGGTGCACTTACAGGTTCTATTTTGGGAACAGCAACCATGGGACTGAATAACAGCAGTGATTTTACTCCGCTTCGTATCGGACTGGGAATCGGAATTCTGGCCGGCTCAGGGATCGCCATTTACGATGTTGCAACACTTCCGCAGGGCCAGGAATTTTTTATTTCCGGGATGTTTAATGATGGCACCAACTCATCAATTATTATTCTATTGGATACGGTTTACGGAGCAGCGGTCGGTGCTGCAATCGGATCGGCCGTGGTTCTTATCGGGAATAAATCCTTTTTGAAGGGTATTCAATACGGCACCAGTGCGGGAGCCTGGGCAGGTTTTGGCTTTGGGCTGGTTGATGCCTTTACGCTGGCCGAACGAAATCGCGACTTTTTGTCTGATCATTTATTGAACCGCAGTTCAATTGCAGAATTCGAATTCTTCGACACAGAAATCAAACTCATACAGCCTGATATCGTTTCTTACCTGGATTTGTCAGGACCGACATTGAATCAGCGGATTGAACCTGCACTGAACCTGATTTCGTTCAGAAGAACTTTTTAAATCAGAAAGTGCCTGAATTTATTCCTGATTTTTCTCCGGCCTGTTGTCTGCCACTTTAGCGGTAGCCAGCGATTTGAGAAGCTCTTTTACCGTATTTACATGGCCGGAAAGTGAGGGATTAATTCCATCACTCAGGTAATACCACGCCTCAGGCGGGCTGCCCATGCGCTTGCCCAGCGGATCTACAATGTAGCCCTTCTTCCCTGTTAAAATCTCACGAATACTGGAAAGGTCTTTTTCTTCGATATCAAATTCGAAGAGTTCCATTTTTTCAAGCAGTCCCGGAATTACGGGTGGCGGGGTAATCCAGATCGGCGGATTATCTGTTACCGTAGCGATTGCATCTTCGATGGTTGTTATATTTTCCCAGGTTTCCGACAAAGGAATCAGCGTCCTGTTCGGAGCAAAAGAGAGGCGCTGCGAATCGAACAAGCCCAGGCTCACAATCACCCAGTCCGGCTCATGGCTAAGAACATCACGGCTCATTCGGCGAAGAGCGTCCGTGGTGGTGTTGTTAGAAATACCGGCATTGATGAATGTAAAATCAGCTTCGGGAACGGTTATCTCCAGTGCATTTTTAAAAATTTCAAACCAGCCCTGAAGATCATCAGTGGCAGAATCGCCAAAAGCTACAATAGTTTCATTATTTTTGATTGGAATTTCATCAATCCACTCCAATACCTCATCTTCTTTCAGCAGTTCAAGAGCCGCTTTTTTGGCATTTTCACGAAACAATTCCCGCAGGCTTTCCAGCTCTTCAAGGTCTATTCCCATCAATCCGGCAACAGAATCTTCATTCTTAATACCCGGCAACAACGGAAACATTTTCTCGATATTCAGAAATTGAAGCAGATACTTTTCAAGAGCTTCTTTTTCTTTTTCTGATGCTTTATTCTTCATCAATGATTTGATAATAACGTTTCTGCAAGTTCAGGCAGTCCTGTTGCTGCATTTTCCTGAATGTGTGTCCAGCCATCATCAAGATATAAATCCGGAGTAGACGGATCGACGATATATTTTGGCGCCTCCTCATGCACATAATTAACAAGCCCAGCAGCAGGGTATACTGCTAATGAGGTACCAACAACAATAAAAATCTCTGCCCGGTTTACAATTTCAAAAGCTGTTTCTATCATGGGAACTGCTTCTCCAAACCACACTACGTTTGGCCGCAATTGAGAACCGTCCGGCGCTTTATCACCCAGTTTAATGGGATTGGCTCCAATTTCGATCACCAGATCCGGATTTTTTTCGCTTCTTGCCTGCCTAAGCATACCGTGCAGATGTACAACGTTTTTTGATCCGGCTTTTTCGTGAAGATCATCGACATTTTGAGTGATTACGGTCACATCATATGCATTTTCGAGATCGGCAATTGCATAATGAGCGGGATTCGGTTTGGCCTGGCTTGACTGTGCTCTTCGTTTATTATAAAAATCAAGCACTTTTTCCTTGTTTCGATACCAACCTTCAATGGTTGCCACCTCTTCAATATTGTAGCCTTCCCACAATCCACCTGAATCTCTGAATGTGGATAGACCACTATCTGCACTTACTCCTGCTCCCGATAACACCACCAAATTTTTAGACATATTAGCTTAATCGAATTACACTTTAATCAGTTGAAGCCAGGAAGAATTGTCGTCCAGTGCTTCAATCACTTCCGGCTCTTCATTACTTGAATAGGATGATATGAGTGAATTTACTTCAGAACGGATAACTTTCAGGCTGTTTGAGACCATCTCACTGTTGAATCCATTTTCTCCGAGTTTCAACGTCATTTCCATCGATACAATGCGTCCCAAAGCCTGGCCCAGTTGCACCAGCTTCCTTTGAGCCATTTTTGAATCAACTTCAAAATTCAAAATATCCTTAAAATACTCTGAAGAATTTTGAGTAAGAGAATAATTTTTCAAGAAGTTATATAAATTGGTCTCTTTCGATTTTCTCATCATTTTAAGAACAGATTCACTAATCTGCTGGTAGAGAATATCATTAGACCCTTCAAAAATCTGGAACGGGCGGCTGTCTACCATAGAACGGCCTGCAATATGATCAAGCCGGTACCCTTTTGCGCCAACCAATTGCAGCAAAGATTGTGATGCTTCATGCATATAATCGGTTACCACACTTTTTATAGAATTTGCAGCAACATCCATTCTTGAGGTGTCCTGAGTCAAAGGAATATTATTGCTTGTAAAATAACTCATGGCCGAACTGATCGTGAAATAAGATTGCAGCCTTGCCAGCCTTTCTACCACCTGGTCGTACTTTAACAGGCTTACTCCACCTACAACCCGGTCTTTGCAATGTTGCAGGGCCTCATCAAACATGCGTCTCAAATAACCCGTGCTCATTCCCGGAAATTGAAGCCGGCTCCTGTGCAATATATCAAGCATCATCGTAACACCAGTTGATTTTGGCTCCAGCCTGTGTGATGATGGAACATTGATATCGATTTTATTTCGGCCGTAGGGTAGCATGTACAAACCGAGATTTTTATAATACTCAAGAACATCAATACCGCCATTGGCACTATCGTGCACAAAAAAACCGATATCTCTTCCAAGCTCTCCTTTTTTGTCGTATCCTCTGGCTGTGATCAGCCAGTAATCCGCCCATCCGGTTAATCCTGCCCAGTGCTTTAATCCCTGAATCTGGTAAGAATCGTCTTCTTCAGAATAGGTGAAACCGGTCTTCATTCTCAGAGCATCAGAACCATAGTCCGGTTCGGTAATCATCAAACCGCCCATGTTTTTTTTATCCAGGAACTTTTCGAAAACCGTTATCTTGGTTTCTTCCTGTCCGTAATTTGCCAGCGGCTGCAGAAATAGTGCCCCGTTAATTCCCATCATCAAAGACAATGGCAGAGATTGATAGGAAGAAGTTTCGAGCATAGAAAGAGCTTCGCTTGTTACAGCTCCCCTGCCATTATATTCTGACGGGATAAAGGTTGACAGTGGATTACATTCCAATATTTCTCTTAACACGTAAGGCGGGAGTCCTCGGTTTGTTAAGAGAACATCCTCGTCGTTTCTTTCACTAAACAGCTCACTTAGTTTGTTTTTATACTCTTCAAGAAAAGAGGCAATATTTTTTTTGATGTTAAGTGATGTAGACACTTCTGGATTCAAAGCTTTGAGATTGGTTTGTATTGCAGTTTCGAAAATTACAACGTTCAAATATAACGAAATTGCTCAGTTATTTCATTCCGGATGATACGGCTATAAAAAAAGCCTGTTGATTGTGAGTCAACAGGCTGTGTAAAGTCAAAGATGAGGCGACGACCTACTCTACCGCGATTGCAGTACCATCGGCGCTGCGGAGCTTAACGGCCGTGTTCGGAATGGGAACGGGTGGGGCCTCCGCGCTACAATCACCTC
>SLPZ01000029.1 GCA_007131725.1 Balneolaceae bacterium | reverse complement strand
GAGAGCTGGGGCCATTCAATTTCCGGCAGCAGGTCTACCGGCAGAAATCTGAATCCGACAAAACCGATCAGGAGGATGATCAGGAATGCCATAGTTGTGGCAACCGGCCTTTTAATAGATGTGGATGTTAAGGACATAATATTTTGTTTTGTTCAGTTTAGTAAATCTGCTAATCGTTGTTTCCGAATATGATGCTCTCCATATCCCGGGTTTGCAAATTCTGTAGTTCGAGAACATACTCAAGGTCAACGGTTCGGATATGCGCTTCTTCACTTTCCCACTCAGTAATTTGATTTTGGCCAACAGTTATTACCCATCCTTCATGATCCTGAATCCCACGGACGGCGGCCATTCCTCCGCTTTCAGCGATCACCCGTACCGGCACAAACGAAACTCCTACCGGTTCGGCTGTTGCAGTCAGCTCTTCATCTTCAGCAAGATGCTGTTGTGTATCGCTGATGTCTTCAAATTCTTCTTCTCTTTCATCCATTTGTGCGAGAAAAACTCCGGTCTCTCCCTGAACCGGATGATCATAAAGTGCAGTTTTCGGAATCAGGATAGATTCTTCACTTTCGCCATATACAATGTCAACATTTACAAACATTCCGGGACGCAGCATTGCGTTATTTTGAAGTACTTCAAGCTCTGCTAATGTGGTATGCGTTACTGGATCCAGGAATGGCGAGATTCGGGCAACCACTGCATCCACACCGGGATTGTTGCCTTCTGTCTGGAATGTAAGTAATCGGGCAGGGCTTCCCGGTTCAATGGCATTGCTCATCCGCTCTGTGAGTGTGACAAAAATTCTCATATTGTCAATGTCACCAATCTGGAATAGCCGGGTAGATGAGTCGACGCGCTGGCCCACCTCAGCGTTTCGGCTGCCAACTACACCGTTAATCGGTGCACGCACAACGGTGTTTTCCAAAAATGTTTGTCGTTCCTCAACCTGGGAAGCCGCGCGCTCTTTTTGTGATGCAGCAAGATCCACGCTGGCTTCGGCCTCATCAATATCGGCCTGGAGGGTTTCGATTTCGAGCTGGGCTTCAAGTTCCATATCTGCAAGGCGGCGTAACCGGTCGTATTGTGCCTGCAATCTTCTGAGCCTTGCCTCGGCCTGGCGAAGCTGGGCATCAGCAATCTGGTAATCGAACTGTGCCTGGTTTAACTGCTCTCGAATATCATCATCGCGCAGCCTCACGAGTGGTTCTCCCTCCTCAACCCTTTCCCCATCATTGACCAAAACTTCGGTGATTCTGGCACTTATTTCCGGATAAATTTCAACCTGGTTTCTCGCCCTCATCTCTCCGGTTGTTCTGTAAATTAGAGGCAAAACTCCCTGCTGAACCTGAAGAGCTTCAACTACGGGAACCGGTGTTTGAAATTGATTGCCTTCAATCTCAGATTCACCACTGCAAGAAACCAGGGCAACCGAAAATGCTGCCAAGGATAATAGAGTAACTTTAAAATTATATCGTTTGCTGGACATTAATATTTATTTTATTTCTAAAAACATCACGCCTGTTAAAAGGCACGCAAATTATTGGACGGCACAAAGGAAGACACGTTTGCTGTGGTTACGAAAAAAAATGTTAAATAAGCTCGAAATCAACCTCATTTTATCTCTTTTCACTCATACGAAACCATAACCTCGTCAAAAAAATGAGTAGCAAACCTGATTATTCAATGTCAAGTAGATAACCAAAAATATTTTGCCACAGTTTTTTTACATCTTTTTTTTCATAATCTTTTACAAAAAGCTTGTTAACGGATTTGATGACTTGATTTTATCAGCTTCGTATCACCTTAGAAAAGTTGATCCATTCTGGCTGCAGAAGTGCTATTGTTTCCTCAAACTAAATATTTAAATAGACGGTTTTAAAGTCCTGATAAGCTTTCCGTTTTTCTTAAAAAATTGTGATGGCTTAATCACCTGAAAAATTGTTTATTCTAACATTCAGAATTTAGCAAACAATCATCCATTGATTTTTATGTACCCTATGAAAGATTCCCAACCCGGTAAAACCCTTCGCCAAAAGATCTCCAGCCGATTCCTTCAAACGGATATTCCATTCATTGTTTATGCGGTGGTATTTTTTACGATGTTTATGCTTTGGCGATACCAGGCCCACGCCGAACTTGCCATCGATTTTTTCGTGGAACTTGGCGGTGCAGCATTCACTCTTTTCATTGTTGATGTGCTTTTGGTTCGATCGAAAACAAACCGATGGAAAGTGGTTCGGGATGAATTGAATTACCTGATTGCCAGGAATGTGAATAGAATCAGGGACGGAATCTCAACCCGAATTTTTAATTTCAATCCCGCAATTGATCCTACCCTGCCGGAAGCCCGCTATCTTGATGAATTAGGAATCAGGCGAACCGAATTTTTAAATGAAATAGCCGAACTTGATGAAGATTCTGTGATTGAAAAAATTAATGATGATGACCTCTTCACAGAACAAAGCTTCGAATATTTTAATGAGAAAGCCGATGAAATCTGGAATATTCTGAATATGAAGTACTCAGACTACTTTCACCCCGAGCTGGTCTCTTACTTAATTAGCCTGAATCTGAATTTAAAGGACTTGTGCGCGAACATCAGGCAGTTTATGAAAAGCAAGCGGTTTGAGGGAAAACGAAAAACCTATCAAAATATCGGCCGTCAGGGAGCAGCGGTCAGCATTGTAAAAATAGTAGTGATCCTCAACGCCCTGAAGAACGAAGGATATTCGGAAACCGCAGCTCTTCAGCTTTCTGATTAGTGCTTTGTTACAACTATTTATCCAACATTTTAAATGTGACATGACATTATTTTTTTGTCTTTTTTTAAAAGGGCAGTCCCTGGCGTTTAATTGGACTAAAAAAAGATTTATCGAGCTTTATGGTTAAAAATAAAAAGGCACTCTGCTGTCAACAGAGTGCCTTTTGTTGTGCTGGGAATATCGATGGTTTTTAACCATCGTTTTTGGGAAATAATCCTTTATTAATGATGAAGATGTAAGGAATCACATACACCCAGTGGCGCGCCAGTGAGCCGATTGTCATGTCGATTCCTGCTTCAAGCCCCATCACTCCGGCTCCCACAAGCGGGAACATGAAGAACCATACCAGTGCTACAACCTGTCCGGTAATAAAAATGAAAGGTCGCAGCCATTTGGGTCCAAATAGTGAGGGTGCAATACCTGCATAAAGAATGGCCAGTAATGCTCCGTTGCTGAAGTGGCCAAATACGCCGTATGCCAGACCAAGGCCGGTTTGTTCACCCAACAGGCCGGGGATATCCCACCAGCCCATTCCCATTACAAGCCCGAACAGATCGAACAGAATGGTTCCTAATAATCCTGCGAGAATCGCGTCTTTCCAGTTAATGGTATGCATATCGTGATCCTCCTTTAGCTTACGGTTTCTGTTAATTCCGGAGCCTCGGGGAAGTCAACCGGGATATCGGTAACATTATGCAGAAGGTTGGTGGTTGTTTTATCACCGATATTCAGGATCACATCCACCAGGTTTTCTTTGGTGTATCCGGCATCGAAAAAGTTGGCCAGAAGCTCATCACTGATATTTCCGCGATTTTCGGTAATGCTTTTAGCCAGTCTGGCAAGTGCATCCAGTTTTTCGCTGAAGGGGGCGCGGCCCTGACGCAGCTCAATAGTTTGCTCTTCGGTAAAACCGTTCATTTTGCCGATTGCGGTATGAGCCGCCTGGCAGTAGCTGCAACCGTTAACCTGGCTCACTGCAAGATTTATAACCTCTTTCTCTTTATTGTTGAGAGATGTTTTGCCATTGGCAAAAGCAAGATAACGTGCCGGGGCATGTTCCGAATAGGCATACGTTGCATAAATATTAGGAACAAATCCGACTTTGGATTTCAGATCATCGAAGATCTTCTGGTTTTGTTCAGTTACTTCGTCGCGTGTTGGTACATCAAAAGGTCTCATAATTGTTTACCTCGTTGTTTGTTTATTTGTTTTGTTTGAATCTGAGATAAACATAACCTGATGTTCCTCCCCGGAAAATGGCAGTTGTACACAGCGAGTTGTCAATTTTGCCCGACCGGGATTAAATTTTTGCTGTTTTTAAATTCAGTGGTGGTCATACCCACAACGTTTTTAAAAAGCTTGCTGAACTGTGCCGGATCTGTGTAACCTAGCTCATAGCCTATTTCTTTGGCAGATTTATCTGTATAAAAGAGCAGGCGTTTTGCTTCCATAATTATCCTGTTGTGGATTACCTGCAGGGGCGATTCTTCAGAATATTTACTGAATACATTGGTAACCGTTTTTGGTGATTTGTACATCAGCCGGGCATACTCCTTCACCGACTTTTTTGTTTTAAAATGTTCCTCAACTAAAACATTAAAAGTTCTTATGAGGTCGATATCACCCTGGCTGCCATTGGCTTTTAGCAATTGTTTTCGTGCAAGCCGGGTGCAGCGGATAATAAACCGCTTCAACAGGATACGAAGCATCTCTTCCTGGTTTTGATCACTCACCTCAAATTCTTCAAGTATAACGGAGAATAGCGTATTCAGCCGGGCGGACTCCTCATCACCAAGTTTTAAGACGGGCGAGCTGTTCGATCCAAAGAACAACAAACCATTACAGCTTACTTCGCTGTCGTAGGTATGTACACAGTAAAATTCACGATTAAAAATCAGTACGTTTAAATTACTTTCTGAATTGTCAATTTGTACTTTATGCAGATAGGTAAGGCATGTGATGTGTGATGGCTGAAATTCGAAACATCGGTCATCGATCAGAACATCAGCCGGCCGGGTTCCATCGTTCCAAATTATCATCATATAGCTTCCGCTGTTAACAAGATCATCCGGAAAACCCTGGGCTGCAACAAAACGAGCGCCAATATCGGGATTGTAGAATGTTTTGATCATCATATTAAAAATGAATGCATGGTTGTGTTTACCCTCGAAAAAGAAACCGTAGCTGGATTGATATTACTCCATCATCTCAGTTTCGGGGTAGAACACAAGCCATGCAAATGCAAAATAATCGCCGTAAATTTTAGTATCGAGTTGTGTGCCTTCGAGCGGGCCTGATGTTGCCTGACCGGCCAAATTCCATACACTGCCTGTCTGCACATCTGTGATTTGCCCGTTATTATATTCAAACTCAAGCATTTCACCATCTGCATACGGAGAAAACACACCGGTGGCGCCATCATCTCGGGACTGGTGAATTGCCCTGTTATCCAGAGCCGACGCCATACCATCAAGGTGAAAAATCACGATTGGCTCACCGCCTACTTCATCATGTAAAACACGCTTTTCGCGGGTTATGCTATAGGTGTATCCTTTGACGGCATCTTCAGTTCGCACACCAATTACTTTTTCCATCGGGCTGATTTCACCCGGCACCTCTTCCTGCAACAAAAACGGTGAATTGTCAATGTCATCATACCCGGCATAGGGGTTTTCACCGTAATTTCTTCGGTGGCCAGTTTCCCTCGATAATACCGGTGCATCGGGATACGCTTCCCTGAACTGCTCAAACGAAATCAGCTGGCTCGGCACAATGGTCAAAAAATCGCCGGTGTAATCACCCACGAGCGCTTCTCCTGAAAACTGCTGCCAGAGGCTTTCGGTTGTCCTGTCGTACATAATTAAGTCTGACTTTCGAAGAAAGCCGGAAACGCCAAATTCCAGTACTTCGCCGTTATGTCGGCGATCAAATACAATAGCAGAATAGCAGAGCGGGCAAAAGGTAACGGAAACAGGCACGCCGCCCAGCTCATCATTGGCAATTTCATGCCACATCAATATCTGGATGGGATAGGCGCGGGCCTCACCGTTGATTTCAAGAGAGATTACGGGTTCCCGGCTCCCAAGCCATTCGGAGGCTTCTTCCTGGCTTACAAATTTCGGGTCATCGATTGAGGGAATTCCATCTTTGCCCGGCCCTCCATCGATTAGTTCATCAAGATCGATACTTCGCTTCTCAAGATTGGTATCAAATCCCGGCAGACGCTGCGCGTCAGCATTGCATGCAGTGATAAGGAGTGTTAGAGAAAATAGAAACAGTGTAAAAGACTTTATTTTAATCAACATGGTAAATGTGGTTTTGTTTTCCAATTAAGAAAGCGAATTACAGGTGTGTGTACATAACGATTCTGTAACAAGTTGATACAGATTTCATGAATCGCAGCGGAAATGATTATTATTCAGCAGAATAAGTGGCTGAAAATTAAATACGATCAATTATGGCATATATAAAGACGATTGAACCAGAACAAGCGGAAGGGAAATTAAAAGAGATTTATGATAACCTTGTTGAAACCAGAGGCAAAATCGCTGAGGTTCACAAAATCCAGAGCCTGAACCCGGAAGCCCTGGTTGCGCATATGGAATTATATATGACCATTATGTTTGGCAAATCGCCGCTGCGCCGCTACCAGCGCGAGATGCTGGGTGTTGTTACTTCGGCGGCCAATCTTTGCGCCTACTGCATTAATCACCACGAGCAGGCGCTTCTGGCTTATTGGAAAGATGAGGAGAAAACGCGTCAGCTGGTTAACAACCGATCAAAGCTTGATCTCTCCGAAACTGATCACCTGCTTTGTAACCTGGCCGAACACCTTACACTCAACAAAAACCCCGATTACACTGGGGAAATCGAATCCCTGCAAAATGCCGGACTCAAAGACCGCGCTATCCTGGATGCCGTTCAGGTAATTGCCTATTTCAATTTCGTAAACCGGATGGTGCTTGGTTTAGGTGTGGAGTTTTCGGAAGAGGAGATGAAAGGGTATAAGTATTAATAACGAACCGGAACGAGATAAGGACGAGGTTAAAATAGCCTCCCTCTCCCTCAGGATTCCTGTGGAAGAGGGGGCTGAATTATTCCCCCGGTTTAACGAGGGCTGAATCTGCTACTTTGCTAAACCTGTTTTACGACGAAGGCTCAACCGCTGCGTTATCTGCGCCGGCGTTTACAAAATTGCCTTTCAGAAATAAATAGATAGCACCAAACAGAAGAGTAACCTGGAACTGCATACCTCCCATTGGATGGGTATCGGTAGCCATGAAATGCCATTGTCCCCAGTGCACCATAAATATGGCTCCAAGCATAATTGGAATTATCATCAAAGCACCGATACGGGTCATCCAGTCCCAATTACGTGTAAATCCACCCACAAAGATGAAGATTCCACCTAAAGTCTCAAATAATGCTACCAAAAATGCCATTGCAATCGGCATTTCTGTCATTTCTGCGAAACCACCCAGGTTTCCGAATTTATCAATTCCGTGATACAGGAACACACTTACAAAAGCCAATCGCAAGAACCAGTGTGCTGTATGTGAATATTTGTTTAATACATTCATAATGTAATGCCTGTTTTAATTTTAAT
>SLPZ01000114.1 GCA_007131725.1 Balneolaceae bacterium | reverse complement strand
GCCATCTCGGATGACGAACAGGCAATTCCGGCTGCGCCCATATCCTGCATCCCAACAACCGCGCCGGTTTTCAGAGCCTCGAGGCTGGCTTCGAGCAGGAGTTTTTCGGTGAATGGGTCGCCCACCTGAACACTCGGGCGTTTGGCTTCGCTCTCTTCGCTGATATCTTCCGATGCAAACGTGGCCCCATGAATACCGTCACGGCCGGTGCTCGATCCCACAATCAAAACAGGATTTCCGGTTCCGGTGGCTATGGCTGAGGCTGTCTCTCCCACTTTCACAATTCCCACACTCATCGCATTCACAAGCGGATTTCCTTCGTATGATTCATCAAAATAGATCTCACCGCCAATCATCGGGATTCCGAAAGAATTTCCATAATCAGAGATTCCCCGCACCACACCGTCGAGCAAATAGCGCACCCGGGGATTGCTCATATCACCAAAACGCAGAGAATTCAGTGAAGCAACCGGCCGGGCCCCCATTGTAAAAATATCGCGGTGGATGCCGCCCACTCCGGTTGCTGCTCCCTGGTACGGCTCAATGGCCGACGGGTGGTTGTGGCTTTCCACTTTAAATGCACAGGCAAGCCCGTCGCCGATATCCACAAGCCCCGCGTTTTCTTCACCGGCACCAACCAGTAATTGCTCTCCCTCGCGGGGCAGTTTTTTAATTTCAAGAATGGAGTTTTTATATGAGCAGTGCTCGCTCCACATCACCGAATAAACACCCAGTTCTGTAAATGTAGGCGTGCGGCCAAGAAAGTTTTTAATCATTTCGTACTCTTCTTCATTCAGGCCGTGATCGAGTGCAAGTTCAAGGTTTACTACGGGTTCCTGTGCGGTAATTTTTGACATTTGAATCTGTTGAAAGTTGATAAAATGAATAGCCCGAAAAATACAAAATGATCGTGAGCATTTCTTTGATAATTCATTTCAAATTCTATCCAATTCAGGTTGATTCATTCATCGAGTTGTGCTGCGGTGGTTTTTCTTCATGTTTTCTTTGCAATTTTCATTGTACTCATCAGACCGTAGTGTTGTGTCAACTATTGAATATCGGTCATATGAGACTTCCGAAGTCTTCATGGTTGTTATCAATAGGTTTGAAAGATAAAATTGGTCAATATTTTATTAAAATCAGAAAGACTTCGGAAGTCTTTCCAAGCTGCCAATCTATAATTGACTTAACAGTAGTTCAAAAAAGATAAACCACGGGGGGCAGTGGAACGCAGTTATTCATGAATCCCTCTCATAAATTCAAATAGTGAATAACAATTTTTTTTAAATCTTCAGCAATTTGTGATTCCGGTTTTCTGCATCCAATAATTGATTATATTTACACCGATTAACATAAATCATCTTTTTATTTGCAATATTTTACTAAATGCGGCAAAATTTTGAGTTTACTGGCATAAACGCAACTCTGGCCATAATTTTTTTCTCTCTCACACTTCTATTACCGTCTTGCAGGCCGGATACTACACTGGAGGTTCATCAATACGAGTGGAATGAAGCCGACGGATACCGCTGGGCAGAACTTCCCACTTTTTCAAGGGGCAGTGACGGGTTTAATCAGCTCTCACACCAGCGAACAGGAGTTGACTTTTTTAACCGGCTGACGGATGATCAAATCGCATACAATCGCAACCTGCTGAACGGTTCGGGAGTCGCTGTAGGTGATGTTACCGGCAACGGCTTTCCTGACATTTACTTTACCGCACTTGACGGGCCGAATATTTTATATGAAAATCTCGGCGGATTTCAGTTTCGCGATATCACAGAAAAAGCCGGTTTGGCCCTGGATGGTCAATTCTCAACCGGGGCTCTGCTGGCCGACCTCAATGGAAATGGCACCCTCGATCTTGTTGTAACTTCTATCGACGGGCCTAACCGGCTCTTTTTTAACAATGGAGAAGGAGTTTTTGAAGAGCAGGCAGATGCCCTGAAAACCGAAAAAAATTACGGGAGCACCAGCATTGCTGCGGGAGATCTGACCGGCAACGGGGCGCTGGATCTCTACATTGTAAATTACAAAGAACGATCCGTGCGGGATATCTATCCTGATGAGCAAGAGTTTAGTCATATAGTGCAGGAAGTTGACGGAGTTTTTCAGTTGCGGCCAAAATTTGAAGAACACTATCTGCTCGACCAGCGAAATCAGTTTCTGCTCTGGTTTGAAACCGGTGAGCCTGACCTGATCTTTTTCAATGATGGCAACGGACGTTTTGAAAAAGCCGATCTGACATCCGGTATTTTTTTGGATGAAGACGGAGATCCAATCACAGAAGTTCTGCCCGATTGGGGGCTGCATGCAAAAATTGATGACATCAACCAAAACGGCCTGCCGGATATTTATGTGGCCAACGATTTTGAGTCGGATGACAGAATCTGGCTCAACCAGGGCAACGGAACTTTTAGGGCACTGACTGCACTTGCCATGCGAAAAAGCAGTCTCTCTTCAATGGCTGTGGATTTTTCCGACATCAACCGTAACGGCTATCGCGATTTTTTTGTGATTGAGATGCTTAGCCCATCTCACACACTGCGCCACAGGCAGATGAGCACCATGGCACCTTCACCGCAACCCATTGGCGTGATTGATAACCGTCCGCAATATCTCGGCAATACACTGTTTCTGAACCATGGAGATGGCACCTATGCAGAAATTTCGGAATATGCAGGCGTGCGACGGTCAGACTGGTCATGGTCTGCACTTTTCCTGGACATTACGCTGAATGGATACGAAGATATTCTGATCACCAACGGCCACTACCTGGACGTTCAGGATTCGGATGCCAATCACTTCATCCGGTCGCGAATCAATGCCGGACAGATGGATATGGAGCGGCAAATGCTCTATTACACAAGGCTGCTCAACCAAAATACCGCATTCAAAAATAACGGCGATCTTACTTTTTCGAATGTAAGTACGGAGTGGGGATTTGAAGACCTCGATATTTCTCACGGTTTTGCTGTAGCCGACCTGAATAATAACGGCTACCCCGATCTTGTCATAAACAGGCTGGGGGCAGAAGCTGCTATTTTCATGAACCGTTCGAACAAACCCAGGATTGCCATTCGCCTTACGGGTGATGTTCCGAATACGGGAGGCATCGGGTCAAAAATTACACTCGAAGGCGGGCCGGTCACTCAGGATAAATGGGTAACCGGAGGCGACGGATACCTCTCAACGAATCAAAAAACATTCTTTTTTGCCGCAACTTCCGGGAATGAGCACACCATTCGAATCCGCTGGCCGGATGGCAGAGAAAGCATCATCAACGGTGTGATCTCTGATCGTATCTACGAGATTCATCAATCCGGGGCGGAATTCAGAGATACGGAAGAAGAATCTGAGCAGCCGATAGCAAAGCATTTCCGGGATGCATCTCACCTGCTCGGCCATACTCACAGCCAAAACGATTTTGACGATATGGACAGGCAGCCGCTGCTTTCAAAAAAACTGAGCCGATCCGGGCCGGGAATCTCGTTTTTGGACATCACCCAAAACGGAAGAGATGAACTTATCATCACCAATTCCGGCGGTGAAAATCTTTCTGTTTTTAGCTCGCAGGATGGCGATCGGTGGAATGAACTTATTATCGATGGATTACCAGAGGACGGACTTGAACAAGCTTCAACCGCAGGATGGACCGATCTCGATGGCCGAACGCATCTGATCATCGGGTTTTCGAATTATCAGTCCGGCTCCCGACAGATGCACTCAGCGAAATATTTCATCATAGAACAGAACAGAGCATCACTGGTGCAGACATTTGAGGGCATGAGGTCAACAGCGGGCACCTTCTCCCTCGCAGATTTTAACGGGAATGGATATCCCGACCTGTTCATGGCCGGAACGGTGAATCCGGGACGTTATCCCGAACCGGCTTCCTCCAGATTATACATCAACCGGGGTGAACACTTTGAGCTCTTCGATATTGAAAATTCACCGTTTGAAAATGTTGGCCTGATTTCCGGGTCGGTGTTCAGTGATATCACCGGAAACGGCCGCCCCGAACTTCTACTGTCTGAATTCTGGGGTACAATCCGGGTTTTTGAATGGCAGGATAAAACGGCCAGAGAAATTACCTCCGATTTTGGTTTTGATGCCTACCGCGGCTGGTGGAACAGTGTTGCCACCGGAGATTTTACCGGAAACGGCAGGCTTGATATTGTTGCACTGAATTGGGGCAAGAACCATGAATTTATTTTCACCGATGACGGCAGCAATCACATCTTCTACCGGGATATGAACCTGGATGGATATATTGACCTGATTGAGGCTTATTACTCTGAAGACGTTGGCGATATAGTTCCCCGCCGGGGATTGCAGTTTCTTGCTCAATATCCGCCATTTGTTGGCAGCCGTGTTCGGTCATTTCAGCACTACGCAACATCATCACTCGAAGAAATTCTGGGGCATTCACTTGACCGCTATGACCAGGCAACGGCCGATACCTACAGCCACATGTTGTTTTTACAGAATGATGACGGTTCGTTTACACCAACTTTACTGCCGGAAAAAGCGCAGTTTGCTCCCGCATTTCAGCCGCTTATTGGTGATTTTACCGGTGATGGAAACCAGGATCTGTTCATCACTCAAAATTATTTTGCCTACAGGGAAGATATCCCGAGAAACGATGCCGGGCGCGGTTTGCTGCTTACCGGAGACGGAACCGGGAATTTGGCTGCCATGACGGGCCAGGAATCCGGAATTAAAATTTACGGAGAACAGCGCGGTGCGGCTATGGCAGACATCAACCAAAATGGAAAGCTGGACATAGTTGCCGGACAAAATGCCTATCAAACCAAACTGCTTCTGAATGAAAAGGCAAAGCCCGGAATCCGGGTGCTGCTGACCGGAAGCCGTGAAAATCCATCGGCAATCGGAGCACACATCAACCTGAAATACAGCGATGGAACCAGGGGGCCGGTAACTGAAATCCAGGCCGGAGCAGGCTACAGATCACAAAACAGCTTTGTGAAAGTGCTGGGAAAAGCCAAAACACCTGAATTTATCGAGATTCGCTGGCCGGATGGTTCAGCCTCTGAAATTCCCGTGGATGATGAGACGACAGAAATCCGTGCCGATTTTTATGAATTCAGATAATTGACCAGGCTGGGAAATTCATCAAAAATAAAATCCGCCGTTCGATTTTCATCTATTTCATCCATGAAAGCGGTATACCAGGCAGTTCTCCACCCCGCATTTCTGCCTCCGATGATATCGGAAGAGTAGGAATCCCCCACATATAGAATCCGGTTTCGCTCTGTGTGCGATTTTTCCGTGGCCTGATCAAACACTTTCGGATGAGGTTTCATCACCCCGATTTCCTCCGAGATTATAAAAATATCGCTGAATTTGTCCAGTCCCAGGTATTCGATCTTTTTTCTCTGTGTTTCCTGAAAACCGTTTGTGATAAAACCCACGGGGTATCGTTCCGCCACACTTTCCAGGGCCTCTTTCGCTCCTTCAACCCAGTGCCAGTGCTTGCGGTAAATTTGCATATAGTTTGCCCCGATCTCTTCGCTGTGCCCGTTTCGAATGCCAAGTATTGCCATGCTGTCGCTGAATCGGGAGTAGTGCAATTCATGGCGATCCACTTCTCCTTTTTGATATTTCAACCATAATTCCCCATTGATCTCTTTATAGGTTTGCAGCCAAGCTTCTAAGGTTACCTTCTGCAAATCGGGGTAAGTTTGATAGATTTCTTCATGGGCTGCCTCCTCGGCTGAGGTGTGATCTAACAGGGTATTGTCGAGGTCGAAATAGACAAATTCGGGCTTCATCAGGGAAACTAAAATTTTGGTTAGTTCTGAATCGAATTAATAGCAGCTTTTCATTTTGATTGAATGAAACCACAAATATACGATGTTTTTTCTGTATCATCATACATCAACCAGCTTCAGCAAAATCCAACCGTCATGAAAATTGAACACATCGCTATTTGGGTAAACGACCTCGAAAGGATGAAACGGTTTTATGAAAATTACTTTCGGGCACAGGCAGGAGAGAAATATCACAATCCGGCTAAAAACTTCACATCCTATTTCCTGCATTTTTCTGATGGAGCAAGGCTTGAAATTATGCACCGCCCGGATGTGCTGAAGAAAAATATCTCTGCTGATACGCTGGGAATTTCACACATCGCATTTTCGCTCGGCAACGAAGAACAGGTTGATGTGCTCACAGAAGAGCTTCATGACGATGGCTTCGAAGTGGTAAGCCAGCCACGCACCACCGGTGACGGTTACTATGAAAGCGTCATAAAAGATCCCGAAGGAAACCTGCTGGAATTAACTGCTTAACCAAAGCAAAGCATTGAACTGCAACGCGTTTAAATTAATTATGAGAGTTTAATAAGAACCATTTTTCCTTTTTGCTCGTCGTCGATGCTACAAATTTGGATACAATGATATCAATAGTTTTGTAGAATGCAATTTTTAAATTGGGTCATGTAATCCCATTAATGGTAACTTCTTCCCAAATGGGATTAGCCACCAAATTTGAACTAAAATCTGTTCGGGTTTACCTTGGAGAGTATTTCCCGGCAACCCCTCGAATATATTTTAGGGCTTTCACAGGCTCAATGCCTCGGGGTCTTATCTTGTTGCTCTAATCTCCCCCGGGTTGCGCTCCATCATTCTTGCTTCGCAATTCTGATAGCCGCTTCACCCGGGGCTATAATATCGGCCATCCCTGCCGGGATTTTTTCGGTCTATATATCAAACCAAATCCGCAAATTCACTGTGTAAGTCAATGATGAGAGCATCATCAAGCTCCGATAGGAGCGGACGACATCATAGCCCCGGGTCAGTGAGGGGTGAAAAACGCTATGGCGTTTGAACCCGAACGCAGCCCGGGGATTAGCGAAGCAACCAAAAAATCCCGAGCCGATTTAATTGGTAAAAGCAATGAATAGAATCGAAGGGATTGGACATGGTTTGCTGAATGAAGAAATCCCAAAGCTATTATTCAGATCATAGATCTATCGAATTTAGCTCATGCAATGCACAAAACAAGATTGATTATGAGAGTTTATTAAGAACTCTTTTTTATTCAACCGTAATTGTTCCGATCATACCCTGATTTACATGAGGCACACAGAAATATGAATATTCTCCCGGCTCTTCAAAAGTGTGTGTAAATTCTTCCCCCGGTGAAATATTTCCACTGTCAAACTCACCATCATGCTGCCCGTTCTCTCCGCTGGTTACGGTATGAACTTCGTTGCTATTATTGATCCATGTAATCGTTGTTCCGGCATCAATTGTTCTGTTGCCGGGATTAAATGTCATGCCTTCCATCCAAACTTCATCACTTGCTGGTTCACCATTGGTATCATTACCGTTCACATCATTATAACCAGAGTCGGTCGAATCACTGCAGGCAAT
>SLPZ01000081.1 GCA_007131725.1 Balneolaceae bacterium | reverse complement strand
ACTTTGGATATATTCATGGTCTTCTTGTGAGTTTAGGTTTATGTTGGTTTAGTCGCTGCTAAACCTACACAAGAAGACTTTTTTATTCTATTCTACAGACACACTATTTGGGGAAGTATCGCTATGCCTGGTGCACCAGATGCGCAACTCGCTTCGGTTTGTGCCGGATAAAGACCGTAAGGCCGTAGCCCGGGATCTGAAGAAGGTCTACAAGGCGGCCAAACGGGAGGATGCGAAAATAGCATTTGAGGCCTTCTGCAACGACTGGGGGCAAAAATATCCGATGATCGTGAAAAGCTGGACGCAACACTGGGAGCGTCTGATGGAGATGTTTGATTATCCACCGAAAATACGTAGAATTATTTATACAACCAATCCGGTGGAGGGCGTGCATCGTCAGCTTCGCAAGGTAACCAAGACCAAGGGTGCTTTTGTCAGTGATCAGGCGTTGTTAAAACTCTTGTATCTGGCCTATAAAAACATCAGCAGTAAGTGGCGGATTACCACCCAGAATTGGGGGTTAACTTTGCAGCAATTATACCTGTTATTCCCGGATCGGATGCCGCCGATAGAAAAAATTGCTGACGGGGGCTAGCCCCCGTCAGCAAACCATGACACACTTTATTGAACACTACCGGATGGGTTCGTTTTCAATACCCCTCAGCGTTCCTCGGCGCCCATTGCGGTTTTTCCTTTGGTACAAATCCTCCACGATTTTTAAACCCAAAATCCAACCATAATCCCTCGAACTAATGTATTGCAAACAACACAATCTCCGGCTCGGGGTTTCAAATTATTGCCTTTCATAACCCAGGGCATCGTTCGGTAAACTCACTTTGCCCTGGGCTGTTTGATGGCGCCCGCTTCGGAGCTGGTTCACTACACAAACCAATATCATAAAAAACTCTTCGCCCCCTCCCCGACCACTGCAATTTACTCTCTGTATTCAATTTGATATTTCAATGGAATATTTTTGCCTATCGCAGACAAAATCCGTTTGTACATATTTTAATAAATTATTCAATCATTAAACATCTTCTTTCAGCAATTCCTCAATATCCCTTATCAATTTTTCAACGGGTTTTTTCAGATCTTTTACGTCATCTCTGGTATACTCAACAAAATCCTGATAATCTCCTATAAGCCTTCTGTCAAAAATATCGGAATAAATTTTAGCTGTTTCTTTATCTATCATTCCTGTTTTGACGAAATGTAAACCAAACATCTGCCTGACCCCGGCATGAGTTTCTGCTTCTATATCACTCTTTACCAACAAGGCTTTTACAGCATAATAACAAGCATAATACAGTCTGTTTACTGCAGTATTCCACAAATTGTTATCGATTAGAATATCTATCTCTCCTAATGTTTCTTTTGCTTTATTTAATCGGTGTGAAGCTAATTTTATACGTTCTGCATCATTCATAAAACGACACCTTCTTTATGAACATTTTTATAAAAAGGAGTCATTTTATGTTTAGACTCCCAATCACTTTTGGTTAGAATGAAAGGGCTGATGATCCGGCCAGTATCAAACTCGATATCGTATAAAGGATATTTGATTTTTTTTTCATCCTCTCTTGTAACTCTTTCTTTATCCAGCAATATCAACAGATCTACATCTGAACTTTTTCGGTGGTCTCCTCGCGCGTATGATCCATATAAAATAATCGTTGCATTCGGCTCAGATGATTTCACAGACTTTTTGATCGAACGTAATATGTTTTTTTTATCAGTCATATTTCAAATATAGAGAATTTTTCAAATGATAAAACAGAGAAGCCGACGAACCGAGAAAGTGGAGAACTATAATACTGCTCAGAACTTAGTTCCAGAAATCTCCGTGATAATCCGTGCCTCTGTGGCAATTATTTGAATGAATTCAGGGTGCAGGGCTCAGGTCCAAGGTTCAGGATCAAAAAAGAAGTTCAATGTCGCACATCGCACATCGTATATCGTTTTTTGTAGAGTGGAGTGAGGGAGTGGGAAACTAAGGGAGATGCCGGGCGGCGCAGGCGGTACGAAATCGTGGGACCTTCCCGTTCTGGGGATGAGTTCGTTTACAATATCCCTCAGCATTCCTCGGCGCCCATTGCGGTTTTTCCTTTGGTACAAATCCTCCACGATTTTTAAACCCAAAATCCAACCATAACCCCTCGAACTAATGTATTGCAAACAACACAATCTCCGGCTCGGGGTCTCAAATTATTGCTTTTCATAACCTAGGTCGTCGTTCGGTAAACTCACTTTGCCCTGGGCTGTTTGATGGCGCCCGCTTCGGGGCTGGTTCACTACAAACCAATATCATAATAAAAAAACTCAACGCCACCTCCGCGACCACTGCAATTTACTCTATGTATTCCATTCGATATCTCAAATTTCATTTTTTTTATGAAGTAATCAGGAATTAAAAGGAATAAACAGATTATACAAGAGCTGCCAATCTATTTAACCACAAATCTCATTTCAAAAAAGTACAGTATTCACAACATGTGCAGAAGAATGTTTATTATTCCAACCCCGAATTAGCAAAAAGACGCTCAAAGCTCTATATTTAAAACTGACTTGTTTTAGAGGATATTTGATGACAAATCAGTTCATTAAGAAAGAAATATTAACACTTTAAACTTATTGACAGCATTGGAAACGGAAGCTACTGCACGATCTGAAAGTATCGATATTTTAATAGCGTTTGATGAAACAGGCTCACTTAGTTTTGCATCAGCCGATGAGCTTGAACCCAGAGATCGTGCACAGGCCCGCGAGTATGTGCAGAACATTCTCCGGCGCAGAAGTTACCTCGATTTTATCATTAACCAGTTTTCAAGTATCGCCGTTGAGGAGATGAAACCGATGCTGAAAAATATTCTCCGGCTCGGCCTTTACGAACTCCTGTTCATGAGCGGCACACCTGACTACGCCACTATTAACGAAGCGGTGGAAATTGCCAAACTTAAACTCGGTTCCAAATCAGGTGACCTGGTCAATGCCATCCTAAGAAACATTCAGCGCGACATCAACAAACTGCCCAAACCCGCTTTTGAAGACCGCACAAAACTGGTTGCCACTACATTTTCGCACCCCGAATGGATGGTAAAGCGATGGGTTAAACGATTTGGCGAACGCGAAGCATTCCAGTTAATGCAGGCCAATAATCAACGGCCAAACTACTATGTGCGCGTTAATAACCTTCGTACAAAAACCGAATATTTCAAGTTGCGGATGGAGAAGCTTGATATTGAATTTGAAGAGAGCGAATGGCTGCCCGGTTATTTTAAGGTTGATTCTGTGGCTCCGTTTATCTCAAAAGGTCTGCTGAAAAAAGGTATCTGCCTGGTGCAGGATATTGCTGCCGGTTTTGCCCCGACCATTGTTGAACCGATGCCGGGAGAAACTATTTATGACCTGTGCGCCGCACCCGGCACAAAAAGCATCGTGATGTCAGACATGATGCAGGGTGAGGGAACAATTATGGCGGTCGACATCAACCCGGACCGCCTCGAAATGCTGGCACAAAGTGCGATGGATTACGGGGCTGAAAATATCAAAATCCGGAAGGATGATGTGCGGGAACTGAAACTGAAACTTGCCGATGGTGTTCTTTTAGACGCTCCATGTACGGGAACCGGAGTGCTGAGCAAACGCGCCGACCTGCGCTGGAAACGCACGGAAGAGGATCTCGAAAATGCCGTAATACTGCAGGAAGAACTTCTGGATGAAGCCGCAAATCACGTTAAGCGAGATGGCAGGCTGATCTACAGCACATGCTCTATTGAACCGGAAGAGAACTGGGAGCAGGTCCAGAAATTCCTCGAAAAATATGATAACTACGAACTGGAGTCCCTGGAAGATTTTCTGCCCGAAGAGGTGCTGGCTGAAGACGGTTTTGCCTATCAAACCTACCCCCATAAGCACGGCTGTGACGGCCATTTCGGTGTGCGGCTGATCCGGGTGAAATAATCAGGCAGGGTGCAGGGTGCAAGGCTCAAGGTGAATCTTCTTCGTCTGTCCAGTGCAGTTCCGGGCTGACGAAATTTGGGTTTCAGGGTTCAGGTGGCGCGAATGCGACATCCCGATACATCGGGAGTTCAGGGTGCAGAGTTCAAGGTACAGGTGCAAACAAAATAAACTGTATGGATGTTGATAATCTGCTGACTGAGAAATGACCGAAGAAGTTGTTGAAGTTTTTTTCAGCTCAACTTTGTTGATTTGGCAATGTGAAAAAAATATAAAACTTGAAAATAATTTCAATTGAAAAGGCTCCCCTCCTTGTCACACCGCATTTTGGTGTGACAGGGAGGGGCTGGGGGTGGGTCCGAAAAGGAAGACTTTGAACCTTCTGCATTTGAGTAGACACCCCCCCCCTCGCCCCCCCTTATTAGGGGGGATTTTTGGTACTACCGTCACAAATCATCATAACACTAAAAATTTATCGAATAGAAAAAGAGTAAGGTAACTCTCCGGGCCTTTGGCGTGCCTGGTGGTTCCGGATTATTTATGGCAAAATCAAATACACAAGACATCCCCAAACATTACAACTCCAATGCCACCGAAGAGAAGTGGTACAAGTATTGGGAGGATAACGGATACTTCCATTCCGAACCGGACGAACGCGAGCCCTATTCCGTGGTCATCCCCCCTCCAAATGTTACCGGTGTTTTGCACATGGGGCATATGCTCAACAATACCATTCAGGATGTTCTGGTGCGCCGCGCCCGGATGCTTGGGAAAAATGCCTGCTGGGTGCCCGGAACCGATCATGCCTCCATTGCCACCGAAGCCAAAGTTGTGCAAAAACTTCGCAGTGAAGGCATCAAAAAAAGCGACCTTTCACGGGATGAGTTCCTGGAACATGCCTGGGACTGGACCCATCAGCACGGCGGCATCATCCTTCAGCAACTAAAAAAGCTGGGCGCCTCGTGCGACTGGCAGCGCACCCGTTTCACCCTGGAAGACGACCTTTATGATGCGGTAATCGACTGTTTTATAGATCTTTACGACCGAGGTTACATTTACCGCGGCCTGCGGATGGTAAACTGGGATACCACCGCACAAACCGCCCTGAGTGATGAAGAGGTGATCCACAAAGAAGTTACATCAAGATTTTACCATGTTCGGTACCGGCTGAAGGATTCGGATGAGCATGTCGTGATCGCCACTACCCGTCCGGAAACCATTCTGGCGGATACAGCCGTCTGTGTGAACCCGAAGGATGAGCGATACAGCCATCTGATCGGGAAAACCGCCATCATCCCGATGGTGAACCGGGAAGTTGAGATAATTGCTGATGAATATGTTGATCCCGAGTTCGGAACCGGCTGCCTGAAAATCACCCCGGCCCACGACCCGAACGACTATGAGCTGGGCCTGAAACACGGCCTTGAAGTTGTGGACATGCTTAATCCTGACGGCACCGTTGCAGATTTTATCGGGTTTTATGCCGGCGAAGACCGCTTCATGGCTCGCAAAAAAATCGTAAAAGACCTCGAGAAAGAGGGGCTGCTCCTGAAAGTTGAAGATATCAAAAACAGTATCGGCTATTCCGAGCGGACCGATTCGGTGATTGAGCCGCGCCTTTCGCTTCAGTGGTTTTGCCGCATGGATGAACTGAGCAAACCCGCCCTGAAGCATGTCCTGAATGATGAGATCAAATTTCATCCTGCCAAATTCAAAAACAGCTATCGAAACTGGATGGAAAACATCCGCGACTGGTGTATTTCGCGCCAGCTTTGGTGGGGACAGCGCATCCCGGCCTGGTATTACGGCGATGGCGATGACGATTATGTGATTGCAAAAACTGCAGACGAAGCCCTCGAAAAAGCGAGAGAAAAATCCGACAATTCGCGGCTTGATGAATCTCAGATCCGCCAGGATGAAGATGTACTCGACACCTGGTTTTCGTCGTGGCTCTGGCCAATCACGGTATTTGATGGGTTTAAAGATCCGGATAACGAAGACATCAGCTACTACTACCCGACCGATGACCTGGTTACGGCGCCGGAAATCATGTTCTTCTGGGTGGCCCGGATGATTATGGCGGGATACGCCTTCCGGGATGAAAAACCGTTCAGCAATGTCTATTACCACGGGATTGTGCGGGATGAAAAACGCCGGAAGATGTCAAAATCGTTGGGCAACTCGCCAGATCCGCTTGAACTGATTGAACAGTACGGTGCAGACGGGACTCGTGCAGGCATGCTGTTCTCCTCGCCTGCCGGAAACGACCTTCTGTTTGAAGAGAGCCTGTGCGAACAGGGCCGCAACTTCTCCAATAAAATCTGGAATGCATACCGGTTTTTAACTCTGAACATGAACGGCGGGGAAACCTACGAACCGACTACAAAAATCGATCCCGAGAACATTGCCGACAAGTGGATGATGGGGCGAATACAGGCCACGTTGCGGGAGATGGAAGATGATTTTTCGAAATTCCGGCTTAACGAAGCATTGAAAAAAATCTATTCGCTGATCTGGGATGATTTTTGCGACTGGTACATCGAAGCCTGCAAAGCGGATGATTACAACGAACAGATGCCGAAAGAAAACCTGGAGCGCGCACTCGGTTTCTTTGAACTGCTGATGAAGATGCTTCATCCCTTTATGCCGTTCATCACCGAAGAGATCTGGCAGCGAATTCAAGAGCGCGGCCGCGATGAAGCCCTGACAATCAGCCCCTGGCCGGAGGATACCGGGGAAACATATGAAGACGCGGTAAAACTGTTCAAAACAGTACAATCGCACATTTCTGCCGTAAGAAATATTCAGGCTGAGATGAACCTGGCTCCCAGAGAGCCGCTCACAATTTCGATCAAACCGGACAGCAGCAGCCTTGCCTCAAACCTGGAAACAGCCGGGTGGGTCTACAGAAAACTGCTGCCAGTTGAGCAAATTTCGTTTGATACGAACGCTGAAAAACCCAAAGCCTCTGCCGCCGCTGTTGTTGACGGAACCGAAATTTATGTTCCGCTTGAAGGGCTGATCGATTTTGAAAAAGAGAAAGAGCGTATCCGAAAAGAGATCGGCCGAACGGAAGGTTTTCTGAATGGTGTGAAGAAAAAGCTGGCCAATAAAAAATTTGTGGAAAATGCCCCCGAAGCCGTGGTGGAAAAAGAGCGCCAAAAACTGGCAGATGCAGAAACAAACCTGCAAAAACTGAAAGCCCAGCTCGGCGAGTTCGGCGATTCTTGACGATTTGAGTTCTTTACTTTCATTCTGAGTTAGAAACCGTGTAAGTATGAACTCAAGAAAAACTCTCAGAACGCAGTCGCGATAGAGTAGCTGTTAAATTGCTTTCTACACCCTTTGGTACAAACCAAAGGATTGTTCTTATTCTGCTTCCGTCATCTCAATCCGGTAACGCACAAATTCGAAACTGCCGGAATCTTTATCTATTTCCTGGCTGTAAACATATCCGTTTTTCACCACGCGTACCTCCCTGTTGATTGGCCAGGAAAACCGTGCCAGTAACTCTCCGGAATTTTTT
>SLPZ01000059.1 GCA_007131725.1 Balneolaceae bacterium | reverse complement strand
GATCAATTAGATATGGAAGAAATGGCCAACGATGTGAGACCTTTCCTTTTTGATAATTCTGATGCAAAAAAGGTTACGCGGTTTACCGACTTGATTAACCAATATTCATTTCAGTAATGATTAATCTGTGATTAAACCCCTTCACCCGTGATCAATTTTTGTGGTACATTATGTGGCACATCACCCTGAAAATCGCCCTTTATGATTTGTGTAAGTAATTTTTCGATTCGCTCATAACCGGTTATCCGGTAGGCTAAAAAGTAAAATCTTGGACTAAGTCTCAACGAACATTATTACTATTAGCCATATTAAATACAGAAAGCCCGGGCAGTGCGCATGCTTCTATCAGCATCAACACTGCCCGGTAAAACTCAAATTATCCGCTTTCCATTGTGGCCTTTTTGCCTTTCAAATGGAATGATTGCGAGATTTTTCTATCTCAATTTAAGCAGGCAGGGATTTATGCTTTTGGAATTAACTGCTCGTAATCCTCTACGGTTCCGTTATCCAGGCAGCATTCGATGATTTGATTACCAAGATCACTCAAATCCGGGCCTTTGAATTGATTCAGCATCCGGTTAAAGAATTCAAGCAGAATTTCGGCACCGGCATCATATCCTTTCTCACCTACTTCTCTTTGAAGTTCGACCTGAAGTAACCACGGCGGAATGGTGCGGCCTTCAAACGTCATAAATTTCAAGGCATATCCCAGTACATTACACCTTGCTGGCAAAATTTGATTGCTGGTAAAATTCGCATTTCCTTTCCTGGCGAGGTAATCACGTACAACCCACTGAGACATAAACCCTACTTTCCAGGCTCCAATGTTTTGGTTGGGGGTCAGGATATATTGCACTTCAGGCGTTTTCACAATTTGGTCTAACAATAGATTAGCTTGTTTTACCTTTTTACCGGTAGCAAACGGCCAGTAACTGCCCACACCTTCACTGCTGATTCCCTCGGTTTGAATAATACTCGGATTGGCATGGCCGCGCGGGGCAACCAATCTCCAGAGCCAGGCAAGAGCAGGCGGCAATACGTGCATCAGGCCAACAATCCCGTAATTAGGCTCTTCGGCCGTACAGGGAGGTGTGCGCAAGCCAATACTTCTGATGTCAATATTTACCGTATCTGAAATAATTTTCGGTACAATGTCACGGGGTAAAATTACCCTCGGATTGGGACACGGCACATCTGGTTCATCATAAACATGATCCCAAATCATGGCCCTGCCTCCAGGCACAGATTCAATATTTAAGAAAAGCAGTGGTTTTGGAGGAACAGCCGTTAGCTTTTCCAAACTGGGGTCTGTACCATACTCTGTGATATGATCCACCCGGACAAACCAGCCTTGTTCAGCATCTTCCAAATATAATTTTTGGTCATCGCGCTGTAAAGACGGATGGCAGAGTGCCATATCGTCGGCAACTGGAAGCAAATCACAGGATTGCGAAAGTTCCAGGAAGCGTTTGTCTTCTTTATAGAGGTTATCTCCCAATAGTAACCGCCCATCCGGCAGCCTGTGTGGCTGTTGCAGCATTTCGCTCTTCCCTCCGCCGCTGGCGCCTTCATGCATAAAGGTAACAATATTATCATATGGAGTTTTTACCTGCACAGCGGAACAGTGTGCAGTTACCCAGCCTTCAGCTTCACCCTGGCCAATCAACATTCCATAAACGCCTTTTTTAGCACTTGGGCCCGGGTATAAATTATAGCTGAACATTTCATAATTGCCGGGCTGCCTGTTGTGAACCACAACCTGCTTGCCATCAAAGTGCGTGTGCCTGAATGGCGGAGCGGTATAGATAAACGCCGTCGGCTTGAAGTTTTCATCAAATTCGTCAGGATTCGCAATGCCCTGTAAAAGCGCAAGGCCCAGCCCAAAAAATCCGGCATTGGCAGGAATCACGGCCACAGTATCATATCCCATTCCCGCTTTGCCTGCATGAAAGAAAAACATGGCCAGATCCTGTGTTTTCATCCATTCAAACGTTTCCTGGCGCAGCTCTTCGAAATCATAATTAAACCGGCTTTCAAAAGTTGTTTTATCGGTTGGCCTGTCATCGGCAATAACCATACAATTGGGATCTCTCCGGCGCATGTATGCTTCTGTATAATTTGCAGCTATTCCGTTTTTTACCCGATGAACGATGGCTTCTTTTTTTCTTTCACCGCCCGGAAGGTCATAGTACACTTCCTGCGACATCCCATCTTCGCCTCCCACAGAAAGGTTAACAAGATCGGTTACATTTTTGGCAACCGTTACACTTGGCGCCTCATCAATCAACTCCTGGAATTTGTCGGGCAGTTCAAAATTAAAGGCAGGTTTTTTTGATGTATTCATAGCTTAAAATGTTTATAAATAATTGTTTAATTATATCTCGAAGTTAGCATTTTCCAGCAAAATATAACGATTTTATGTGAATAAATAATTAATATCATTGTGTTAGCTATTAATATTTATTCAGTTCAAGCCCCTTTACTGCTCTGCATCTGAAGTTTGTATTTTCGGCAGGCCAGAAATGCATTTGTCAGTCGAATGGTCAAAAATAACCCCTCTATTTTCTGCTCTCAGGTCTTTTTTATTAACTGATAAAATAATCCTGCAAGATCGGTTTGATGGATAACTGCTGCCAGATTACCGGTGAGAGCATCAGGCTGTTTCTCACCGGTTTTTTTGATCAGGCGAAATCCGCTCAACAGGAAAAACAAAGAAGCTATTCAACTATTCTTGTGCCGGTGGCATTAAACATGCCCACCAAATCTCCATCCAGATTGTTTTCATCAACGCGTCTCAGATGAAGATTTAAAAAATGCCCCTCTGCGTTAAAAAATACCCTGATTGATTCTTCCCTCTCCTGTATGCGCACAATTTCAATGGCCTCTTCGCCGACACCAAGTGTGCCGGAAAGTTCTTCGTCCTCCCGCACCAAATTCATAACAAAAGTAACATCTCCGTTTGGAGTTCCTTCAACAAAAACTTCCCACTGATCTGCAAAGAAGTCTTCGCCCGACGGCTGGGCATGTATGAATGGTGATACAGCAAGCAGCAGAAAGCCGGTCAATAGTGTAATCTGTTTTTTCATAGTAAAATTTTTTATGTGTTATTTTTCATCTGAATGATACTTATTGTATCAATTTGATACATTAATAATTATTTTAAACAAGTCCAACATCATTCAACTATTTTCCTGAAAGTTGATAACTAATTTGTATAGTATTTACATGGACCCGGAAAAAAATCACGAAATAAATATTAAACAGTCAGAAGATCGATTCCGGGAAAATCTGCTGCCTTCCCTTTCCGTAAATACCGTGCTGTTCAGTTATCACCAGGAGAGGCTGAATGTACTTTTGCTCAAGTTTGGCGATACTGGCTATTTTATGCTGCCTGGTGGGTTTATCAGGCGTGATGAAGATGTAGACGAAGCGGCCTTGCGCAACCTGAAAGAATTAACTGCACTCGAAAATATTTACCTTGAGCAGTTTTATGTAGCCGGAAATGCTGAACGTTCAACCGATCCTGTGGTAGTGGAGTTCTTAAAAAAACAGGGCTATGAAAAAATCAGCAGTTGGCTCAGCCAAAGAAATGTTTCTATTTGCTACCTGGCCCTGGTGAACGAAAAAAAAGTGAAACCAGAATTGAACGTTCAGTTTATCAGCCGCTACCTGTGGGCTGATGTTACCAATTTGCCACCGCTCCTGTTTGATCACACCACAATTATTGAAAAAGCACTTTCCAGGTTGCAGTCCGATATGGATCAAAAACTTCTCTCCAACAATCTGCTGAATGAACCTTTCACTATGTCGGACTTACAGAAACTTTATGAGGCGGTTTTTCAAAAAAAGTTTACACGAAGTAACTTTCAGCGGAAAATGCTGAAGCGTGATATTTTGGCAAGAGTAGGAAAAAAATATGAAGGCAGGGCGCACAAAGCTCCCTATCTCTACAGGTTTAAAAAAGTAAAGGCATCTTAGTCACGAATGAGAAATTTATTCTGAAATCATAAAAAAAAGAGTAGAAGAAAAACATCACCAGCCTGTTGACTTCCCTCCTTTTGTAGTATTTTTCGCTTCTGAAATTTTCTGACAAATTCTTTATTGAGCTCTACTGTATTATGAGTGGAACATATTTCTTACCCCGTCTATCTTCTATTATACTCATTTCTTCGCTACTTGTAATAAGTTGCCGCGTAGTCGAACCGGTTGCCGATGAACCTGATTTACACCCCAAACCTGATGAAGGTATTGAAGATCCAACGGATGTACCACCCCTCATGGCAGCCGATCTCGACATAAATCCCAGCCAGGAATTTCGGGCGGTATGGGTGGCTACGGTGGCAAATATAGACTGGCCGTCTAAGCCCGGCCTGCCGGTTGAACAGCAGCAACAGGAACTGATTGATCTGCTGAACAGAGCTGCAGCTCTCAATTTTAATGCTATATTTTTCCAGGTTCGGCCTGCCGCTGATGCTCTCTACAACTCTCCGTACGAACCCTGGTCGTACTATCTGACCGGCAATATGGGAGAGGCTCCGCTTCCTTTTTATGACCCCCTCGAATTTGCCATTCGTGAAGCCCACAGGCGTGGAATGGAACTGCATGCCTGGTTCAATCCCTACCGCGCACTGCATCCCACAAACCGGTCGGCCATTTCGCCTGATCACATCAGTCAAACACATCCCGAATATGTTCTGCAATACGGTGATTTTCTCTGGCTTGATCCGGGCAATCCCGAAGCAAGAGAGCATACCATTAACGTTATTCTGGATGTGGTGGAACGCTACGATATTGACGGAGTGCATTTTGATGACTATTTCTACCCATATCCATCGTATGCCGGAGGCGCAGATTTCCCCGACAGCCTGAGCTGGCAGCGGGCCAATGAAGCTGGAAACACCCTGCCTAAAGACGACTGGCGCCGGGAAAATGTAAACTCCCTGATGAAAGAAATATCCGGACGAATAAAGGAGATCAAACCTCATGTAAAATTTGGCATCAGCCCGATCGGAATCTGGAGGCCGGGCTATCCTGAAAACACCACCGGTTTTGATGCATACGAAATGCTCTACGCCGATGCACGATTGTGGCTGGCCGAAGGGTGGGTTGATTATTTTTCTCCCCAGATATACTACAGAATGGATCAAATCGCACAACCATTTTCTGTGATGCTTCGCTGGTGGGCCGATCAAAATAAGCATGATCGTCATCTCTGGCCTGGCCTTTTTACCAGCAGGCTTCGAACAACCGATGTTACCTGGCCGATAAACGAAATTAAAGGGCAGGTTTACACCACCCGCGGATTTCCTGATGTAACCGGAGCTGTACATTTTAGCATGCGAACCTTTCTTGAAAATTCTCAAAATCTGAATCGCCTTATAGCAGCCGGCCCACACGCCGTTTCATCACTCGTTCCGCCTTCGCCGTGGCTTGACTATGAGAAACCATCCCTGCCCGAATTATCCGCCACCGACTACGGAAGCCACATTACCCTCCGGATGGCTCCCGGCGGTGATGAAAATGTGCGATGGTGGGTGCTCAGGTCCAAATACGAAAATTTCAGTGAGGCAGAGGTACTTTCAGGAACCCGGCGTAATGTTGTTTTGTACGGCGGCGAGCCGTTGATTCGACCTGAAAAAATCTTTATTTCTGCGGTTAACCGGACAGGAATTGAGGGGCCTGTTGCAAAAATTGCACCTGAACGGGATGCAAAACAGGAATCATTGATTGATTTGTCTGATAAACTAATTCCCAGAAAAGAATGGGCCGCATCAAAGCCCGGCGGAGTGGAAGCCAATGCCATCCGAAAAAATATTTCCCGGCACGATACTCTGCGCTTCCGGGATTTATCTCTGATTTTTACAGATATGCTCAGGGCCGCAACGATTCCAGATCGTTTAATGAAAGGAGTTTTGCAAAACGACACAACTGATGCAGCGCCAACTGAATCAATCACCATTCAGCTATACAGAAACGGCGTATCGGAATCCGTTACCCTGGAAGCCGGTGAATCACTGAACTGGTTTGGATATCATATCGGGCTGCTGAATATCCGGTTTGCCGATCAACTGGCTGAGATTGAGCTTGCTACAACTGCATCCCTTCCAGTTGACCGGGCGTCTGCACTTGAAACCGGCAATGCATCAAACCGGCTGAAAGTTCCTCATCGAATCAACAAAATCACCCTGCACCATACGGGGAGCCGTGAACCCCTTTCACCGGATGATGATCCTGTAGACGTTCTAAATAGTTTGTTTGAGTGGGGATCCAATGAACGCAACTGGTGGGATGTTCCCTATCACTACCTGATTGATCTTGACGGAAATATTTATGAAGGCAGGGATGCTGCTTTTGCAGGCGATACAAATACTACCTACGATCCCCGCGGACACCTGCTGATCAGCTTGATGGGAAATTACGATCTCCAGGAACCCACTTCGGCACAACTGGAATCCATTGCAAAACTCACGGCTCATTCAATCGAAACCTACGGACTGGACATCGGCTCGATTTACACCCACGATGACTGGGCTGACACCACCTGCCCGGGCATCAATTTACGGGCTTACCTTGATGATGGTACGTTGACCAGGATGGTTGAAGAATTACTGGATTAAAAAAACTGGAATTCAGCGTCCTGCCAGAGCATCCCGGTGCATTTCCGGGATTCCTGGCAGAGTCGCGGTTGATGGTTCAATTGAGCGATCTGGCAGAGTTGTCTTGTGCTTTTCAAGGCATCCTGCCCCCAAGGGATCGCGGTTCGGCAAGAGTCGCGGTTCTTTTCCCATCATCTCCTTTACAAAAAACCTTCCCACCCATCCACAACTCTGGCAGGAACTCCTCCCGAAAGCTTTCGGGATACGTACTCTGCCAGGTTGTTCAATTCAGTCTTCTGCCAGATTCTTAATTACTCACCATTGCGAAAAGCTCACTCAAGACTGCCCGTTCCGGTTTTTGAAAAGCTTATTAATCACCGATTTGAGATAGGAGAAAGTAATCGGTTTGCCGATATAATCGTAATAGCCATATTTTTCGGCTCTCTCTTTATTTCTGGGGTCAGTGTTGCCGGTAATATAGATTACAGGAGTTTTTTTGGTTTGAGAAATCTGCCTGTAGGCTTCAATGCCATCAATCTCGTCCTGAAGCATGATATCCATTAAAATAAGATCAAAGTCATTTGATTTGCCTTTTTCGATAGCCACATCCCCTCTTGTTGTTTTGTCGATTTGGTTAAACCCCATTTTTCTAAGCATATGTTCCAGCATAAGCTGTAAAACCAGCTCATCTTCGACAACCAATATTTTGTAATTCTGCTTCATATTATGCAAAAGATGCAAATAAATTGTACCCTATTACGCCCACCTAAAAGTTAAAATTCTTTAACAAAATAACACAAATCAGCGTTAGTTCTCAATAATATTTTTGATCAATTGCCGTGACCCATACATCGATTTATGATTTTATCATGAAAAGATTTATAATTTAATAATGCAAATCAGATTGCCTGATATTTTAGATTACTGGACTAAATGGTATAATGAATATATT
>SLPZ01000148.1 GCA_007131725.1 Balneolaceae bacterium | reverse complement strand
GGACAACAGAAGATACCGGGCACCCCAACCGGAAATTGGATTCTTCCATCGCTTGTGCAAGAACCTGGTAATTTAACATCACACCCTCTGCCGGATTTTCCGAGCTTTCCATGCTCGATTTTAGCTCTTTACTTAGCTCGTCAACGCCGGCTTTCATTGCCTCCAACACCAATGTTTTTTTGCCGCCCGGAAAGTGAAAATAAAGTGATCCGCGCGGAGCATCACTTTCCCGAAGAATATCGTTCAAACTGGTTCCGTGATAACCTTTGGCCTGAACCAGCCTGGCTGTTGTTTCGATCATTTTTTTGCGTGTATTGGTTGCCATAGTGAATAATCAGGATTTTATTTGACAAAATATGATGATCGGTCTATTTTATATGACGACCGGTCTACTAATTCCAGATTGCAGTATATTAAAATCGGCCGGTCGAAACAATACAATGTTAAGAGAAAGTTGGAGGAGATTATGGAAGATGTACAAACAGATGTTATATCATGGCAAATCAGCGGCAACAGCCCGGCAGCTTATGAGAAATATCTCGTTCCCGGTTTTTTTAAACCCTGGGCAGAAACACTTACAAACCTGGTTTCACCCGCTCCGGGAAGTGATGTTCTTGATGTGGCATGCGGTACTGGAATTGTCGCACGAACGGTATCATCAACAGTAAAACAAGATGTTCGGGTAACAGGGCTCGATAACAATCCTGAGATGCTGAAACACGCCTCAGAATTATCTGAAAGTTCAGGATTGGAGATCAATTGGAAACAGGGGGAAGCAGAGCAACTCCCATTTAAAGATCATCGTTTCGATTACCTGTTTTGTCAGCAGGGAATGCAGTTTTTCGCTGAACCTCCACAGGTATTGAAGGAAATGCACAGAGTTCTGAAACCCGGAGGCAGATTGGCACTCAACATTATACGATCGATCGATTATCATCCCGCATTTGAGATTTTGGCAGATGAACTTGAAAAACATGTCGGCGAAACAGCCGGAAACATGATGCGGGCTCCATTCGCCGAATGGGATCAGAAAACGATCAGGAGTATGGTTGAAGACGCCGGATTTGAAAATCTGTTACTCCACATTGACATTATTTCGATGCGGTTTCCCTCACCGGAAGAGTTTCTGAGGCGCGAGGCCGTCAGCTCTCCGCTTGCAGGTGAGATGGAATCGCTGGAAACGGATATACGAAATCAACTGATCGACGATTTAAATCGGTCTCTTGAATCGTATCAGGACGACAATGGTGTCGTTTTTCCGATGGAAACCGTGATGATTGTAGCTGATAAAAAAGAATTTTAATCACTAATAAAAAGAAGGAGTCACAATGAAACGCGACTATTTTTTTGGATCGATTATTACCATTCTGTCTCTCATTTTTGTGATGAGTTTTGATCAAGAACCGGACGAACCGGATGCCCATGTAATCGTTGAATGGAATGAGCTGATCATATCCACAGCAGCCGAAGTGGACAGATTTCAAACCCTGCACGGCAACCGGGCCGTTCCGCTCATGCAGCTGGCCGTTCACGATGCACTCAATGCCATTGTTCCGGTTTATGAACAGTATGCATTTACAGAGTCACATCCCGATGCCCATCCAATTGCCGCCGCTTCGCAGGCAGCCCATGATGTGATGGCTGAGATATTCCCGGATCATGCCGAATCAGCCGCAGAGCTCCATCAAAAATGGATGGAACGGGTTCCAGATAACAACGCCGCGAAAGAAGGTGTCCGGGTAGGACAAAAATCAGCGCAAGCCATTTTAGAACTTCGGGAGAATTCTGGCTACGATTCATCAGGCGAATATATTCCCGGAAATGAACCGGGTGTGTATCGAATCACACCACCATTTGATGAACCGATCGGAATTGGCTGGCCGGATACAGAGCCGCTGAGTATGACATCGCCCGATCAGTTCCGTCCGGGTCCGCCGCCTGCCCTAGAGAGTGAAACCTATGCCCGGGATTTCAATGAAGTAAAACGTTATGGCAGCAAAAACAGTGAAGTTCGCACAGACGATCAGACCCATGTTGGGTACTGGTTTGCAGAATATCCCACCGTTGCTTACCCCGATTTTGTCCGAAACTATGTTGTTGAAAATGATATCCATCCCTGGCGTGCAGCCCGCCTGTTTGCACTTCTGGCTATCGATAATTTCGATGGGCTGATCTCTGTATTCGACGCAAAATATGAGTACACGTTTTGGCGTCCCTATACGGCAATCCGCAATGCAGAAAACGATGGGAATCCGCAGACGCAATCCGATCCAGACTGGGAACCGGAGATGACGACCGCCCCGCACCCCGATTATCCGGCGGCACTTTCTACACTCTGTGCGGGAGGAGCTGAAGTTCTCAAGGATTTTTTTGGTACATCTGACATCCGGTATTCAAGAGAAGCGGGTAGCGTACCCGAGGGAACCCCTGCCGAGCGCTCATACAATACGATCGACGAAGCAGTGATTGACTGTGAAAATTCCCGCATCTACAATGGTTTCCATTTCCGCACGGGGATTGAAGTAGGTTCAGAAATGGGGCGTGAGAGGGCACAGCATTTGCTCGAAAACCATCTTGCAAGGAGGCCGGGTGTCGAATATCCGGAACTTGAAGGTTTTTAATCTTAAGATTATCTGTGATACATCTTATCAAAGATGCCAGTGAATATCTTCCGGTGATGGATGAGAATGTTTCATATGCGGGATTTGTCATTAAAACTGGCTTGAATCACGTTGCAGAATCTCTGATTTATTACCTAACTATTCAATTTAGCAGGTCATTCGTACCCAATTCATGTGTCAGAAAGCGAAAGCTGGAGGCAAAGATTTTGAAAAGTCGAATTGTGAAGAGCCCTGTAAAGACCTGAAGGGTCAGTCCGTGGAACTGAAGCGAGAGTTAAATGAATTGGTGGTGCTTTGTGCGTGGGATATTATTTCGACTATCTAAGCGTCTATTGTTCCTCACTGTCGAACAGAGAATTAGGCATTATTAAAAATAATGATAGAGCTAAGTTGTTTTTTCGGCTATATATAGTAGAAGTACCTTATTAAATAAATCAGAAGAGTAACTAAATTAAATCTACTATGAATAGTTCTGACCTTTTAGATGGAATGTATGGAAATATACAGGAGACAATCGAGCGGGGTTCTCCTGACAATGTTGACTTTCACTATTTTCTTCCGCCAATTCCGTTTGGACCCGAACTTGCGGCATTTATGAGAATTGGGCCTTCACCAGAATCAGTCGATAACAAAGATGAAGATGGGAATGTGCGATTCACAATAAATGATATGGCAAGAAGTGCAGTCAATTTTGCATCAATGGTTGATTATATCCCTTCAATCGACCAAAACCTGACGGCCACAGCAGATGAGGAAGAATCAAACGAAGGCGGGGCTGTTGTTGACTTAAATTCGCTGATATCCAGCGGACGGGCTGTATCAAAAATTTACAATGCTGTACTTAATAATTGCATGGTCATCAACAACTCGATGTCTGAAGAAGATGAAAAAAGGCTTGATAAGTTACGTTCGGCACTCTACAAAGAGCCGAAACCTGCCGATGAAGAGTCGGGCGATGACGACCTGCTTGAATCGTTAGAAAGTGATGAAGATGATTTTGATCTTGATGCATTATTGGGTGACGATGGAGTGGATGCCGGTGATTTTGTTGAAAGCCCAGACAAACTGGCTGAGCCAACAAGAATTATGCAGGTATACCAGGCACTTCAAACCAACTATCAGCAAACAAAACTAAAAGTACTTGATCAGCTCCAGAATATCTCGCCAAACGACCCAAACGCCGGTGTACGTACTCGTTTACTTCAGAAAAAAATTCGTTCAGCCGAGCGCCGATGGGAAGCCCAGGGCCGGAAAACCCAGGTTGAATCAATCAAAGCGCGGATTGCTCAGCTTTCACGTTCAGGAATGCCACAATATCTGGATGATTTGAGAGCCCGTTTAAACGCGAACAGGTTAACTGCATCCGTATTCGCATCGGAAGAGGGGGGCGCGTCGCTGCTCACAGAAGACGCACACTACACAGCATTGCGTCCAAATGGTATACTCGACTCTACCGGGATGGAAATATCAATCTCAAAGTCTGATGCTACAAGTACGCGTTTCAGAGACAGGTCGTCGTCTTCAGGAAGAGTGCGTGGCATTATACCGTCAATACCTTTGTTCGGAAGTGCAAGAGGAAGCAGATCGAGTAGTCAGTTCGAGAGAGAATTTTTCTCAAACGATTTCAAAATAGAATTCGAAATTGTACAGGGAATTATTGACCGGCCGTGGCTCGACCTGGCTTTTCTGGAATCATCGGCATACACCACTGTGCGGCCGGGTACAGATGAAGCGCTCGATAAGGTGAACGACATCGTGACTCTGTCTGATGGAGAAGACCCGCCCGGAGGAGTGATGCCCTTAATTCCGATGACCGCATACTTTGTTCGGAACCTGACCCTCTCCACAAGTATGACGCAAAGGACTTTTGAAAGTGAACGAGAGAAAATATCCGGCAGAGCAGGTGTTTCGTTTCTCGGCTTTGGCGCCAGTGGGCGGCACACGAATGAGACAATCAATTCCGAGTCCAGACGAGAAGGAGAGGAAGGAAAAATCCGGATGGATGGGTTGTTTCTGATCGGGTTTGCGAGTCGTTATCTCGGTAAAGCGCCAAATCCCGACTTTGAGAGTTACCCAAATGAGGACGACTGGATTTAACCGATGAGTTTCACCATATAACCACGTGAACATGAATTCACTTATAGAAGATCAGATAGCAGTTTGCAGAGCCGCAATTGCAGCCACAATTAGTGATCGCCTGGGTATGCCGTTTGCCCGACCCTACATGGCTTCGGCCGGTGATACAGGGGGAAAGAGTTATTTTTCAATTTGCTCCAACCCTCCGGCCGGACCCGTAGGGTACCCGTTGGAAACCGAACTCCTGCCACTCGAAGCCATTATGCGTGATGCAGAAATCGTAGCTCGATCGGAAGAGAGTTCGGAAGACCGCGGCATGACGGCTGCCGATCACACACTGGAAAGGATCAATGCTTTCGTTCATGATCAGTTGATCAACCCGGCACTTCCGCTTAGCCCGGCCACTCCATCCGTAACATCCGTACGGCCTGTTAACAGGATTTACGGTGAGATACTTAAACGTGCTGCTTTTGCCGGGAGTGTAGTTGCATCATCCGAGCGTTATAGAGAGGCAGAAGCTTTACTGTTTGAGGATGGCGCAAGGAGTAAAGCATATGAAACATACCTCGACTATGAAGAGCGAATCCAAAAAGAGCAGAACAAATTGGTAGATCTCGGGGATGATTCCGAACAAAGGGGAAAAATAGAACAGCGGATCGAACGGCTGAAAGCCGAGTGGATCGGTTTGGGCCGGAAAAACGAAATCGAGAGGGCGTTTCGCACTTTGCAGGAGGAATCAGCTTCTGCGGGGTTCGAAAATGAACGACAAGCTCTGCTCGAACGGTATAAGGCTGGAGAAAAAGTGCGTATTGATGCGGATGGACAACTCAGTTACGCCAAGGCTCAGCTTGTGCCGCTTTCACCATTATTCAACGAAGAGAGCGGCACGCAATGGCAGCAGGTCGGGTTGAAGGCTGATGATGTCAGGCAAAGTGTTGACCTGGACATCAGGGACCTGATTGGTATTTCAGGAGATCAGCTCGAGCGGGCAACTGAGCAAATGCGCCACCTCACGTTCGAATACCTTGTTTGCAGCATCCGGCGTGATTGGCTTGATACGTCGTTTTTTACGGAACGCTACTGGCGGTTGGATTCGGATGATGAGCCGATATCCGACGGAAAAGGCGGAGGCCGGCTTCCCACCCTGCCAATGAAGATCATTTTTATACGCGATGCAGAAGCTGTATTTGAGGGAGATATAGTTGCTGACTTTGGAGATGAGGCCGATACAGAGGCATCGGACCAGTCTATGCTCCGAACCATGCAGGTATTGCCGGACAGGGAAGACGACCCTGAAGAAGAGGATCCTGAATTGATTAAAGCGGCAAAAAAAGCCGGGCTCTCATCTTCTCTGAATTTGCTTAATCGGGAGACAAAACGCGCCGTATCCAGGCCGGCGAGACAAGTCATGACCGTATCACACGATGACGATGAGAGGGACAGTCAAAAAAAGTCGGGAAACCGGAAGCGACGTACTTCCCAGGCAAAGAAAACGGCGAGAACACCCAGAATAAAGGCAGTGGCCGCTGAAAGATCAGGCGGCAGCAACGCTCCTCAAAAGCGCAGAGCAACAGCCGATACGATCCGGCCGAGTGCGGCAATAAAACAGACTGCAAGAAGCAGAAGTTCAAGCTCAAGCCGTGAGGAAAGAACCCGTGGCAGGCGGAGCCGGACCCGCCGAAGTTCAGACCGCGATTCGAATCCACGAGTCAGAGATCACCGAAGTCGCTCAAGGTCAGATCGTGATTCAAATCCACGAGTCAGAGATCACCGAAGTCGCTCAAGGTCAGATCGTGATTCAAATCCACGAAGAAGGGATCACCGCAGTTCAAGCCGTGATGAACGCTCGCGCGACCGAAATAACAGAGAGCGGCATACGGCTCGGGCAAGGCGGGGGCGCTCGGCAGAACGAAGCAGGCCTGCTGCCCGCCGGCTTATTATTACCGGAGAGATTGTTGCCAGTGAGGAACATGCCGAAATCCTTGACGGAGTATCACTGAATTATTTTCGCAGTGAGGGGCGTAAAAAACAACATCGTGTCTCTCTGAAACGCTCTTCGAATACACGACTGACCTTTGAAGAACGTACTAGCTGGCGGGGCGAGGATGTACCTCTTTTCGAATTTATTCTGAAAGATGAAGAAGGCGATGAACTGGATCGCCGGATTGCCGAGCCCGAAGAGGATGAATCAACGATAGAGCTGAAGTGGACAGTCACAGAAGAACCGGTTTTGATTGAACTGGCGGGGAAACATACCCCGACGCTTCACGGGTACGGAATGGAAATTGTACCACCCTGTCCGGATCCCGATGAAAGCCTTGAGTGGCATTAATCTAAAATCATTAATCAAATTAAACAAAGAGAGCATTATATGACTGATAACTTAAACATTTATAAAGTAGATGCATCGGCACTTAATCTTCGGTCAAAGCCACACGTTGCATCAAATAATTTGATTGCTACTCTGCCTAACGGACACAATGTCCGAAAAGTTGGTTCGGCAGAGGAAGAAGGCTGGGTGATGGTGTCAACCGAATTGGACGGAGAGTCGCTGACGGGGTTTGTGGGTGAGCGTTTTCTGGCACCAGTACGCGAGGCCGATGTATCGGAAACTCAGTCTGGTGCAATCTACCAGGTTGAAGCTACGGCACTTAACCTTCGAAGCAAGCCACACGTACGGGCAAACACACGGATGGCCACTCTGCCGAACGGACATAAAGTGCAAAAAGTTGGTTCTGCAGAAGAAGAGGGCTGGGTGATGGTGACAACCGAATTGGATGGAAAATCACTGACCGGATTTGTGGGTGAACGTTTTCTGGTACCTGTGCTTGATTTTGACGACCCGGAAACGGTGAAGGGTGTAACAGAAGTTCATTTGAGGGAAGACAATCCCCGTGTAAGGCGGGATGTGGACGGTGGAAGAGCATACCCTCTTGGTGAACCAAATCGTCCGACGCGCGATCCGGATGAGACTCGGGAAGAACAACGTTCTTCGCTTGCCACGATTATTGATTGGCTCGATGTCGAGAATAACGCACGCTATCTTGCCTCCGGAAACCGTACATTTTGCAATATCTATGCCCACGATTATTGCTACCTGTCTAATGTTTATCTGCCCCGGGTTTGGTGGCGCGAAAGAGCTTTGATGAGACTGGAAACCGGAAAAGATGTCAGGCCCATTTATGATAAAACCCTGAGGGAATTAAATGCAAACAGCTTGTTTGAATGGTTGAAGGAATGGGGGGCTCAGTTCGGCTGGGAACATGTTTTTAACCTGGATGAATTACAGGATAATGTTAATGATGGCGGGGTAGGAGTGATCGTTGCTCAAAGAAAAGAATTGAATGCACCGGGACATATATCAGTAGTGGTGCCGGAGACCGGGGAGCACAAAGCATTTCGCCGAAACGGGAACGTAACACGTCCGCTTCAAAGCCAGGCAGGGAGTCAAAATTTCAAGTATGGCACGACTCACTGGTGGACTCATCAACGCTTCCGGGATTTTGCATACTGGATTGTGCCAGCCAAAGAATCCAATGGCAACGGGTTAGTTGATACACATACAGACAACAGAACAACCGGTGTTGTTACCGAAGATGCACTGCGACTGGTTTATCCAAGTAGTAATATTTCTGAACAAGGCTTATCGAAAATTGCGAAAGAGTTGAATCGCAACCTTGAACGTGGGGCCATAAATACCGAATTTCGCTTTGCTCATTTTATGGCTCAGATAATACATGAAACCGGACCGAACTTGCGCCTCGAAGAAAACATGAATTATTCGGTTGAAGCTCTTAAAAGAATTTTTTCGTACTACAAAAGGAACCCTGATCAAGCTGAATTACATGGCAGAAAAGAAGGGCAGGCTGCTGATCAAGAAGCAATTGCCAACCACGCATATGCCAACCGAATTGGAAATGGTGATCCCCAAAGTGGTGACGGGTGGCGCTATCGCGGCCGTGGTATGATACAGCTTACGGGCCGAGATAATTACGCAGCTTTTACTGAAGCGCACCAAAATATATGGGGAGAACATATCAATTTTGTTAATGAGCCAGACTTGTTGACAAGGGAAGTCTACGCTGTGCGATCTGCATTGGAGTATTGGCTCCGGAGAGAGTTGTATCAAATTGCTGATCAAGGCGGTGTCCGTTCTGTAACTGATCAAATAACCAATAGAATAAATCCGGGAACAGACGACAACTCAAGAGAACGGCGCCATGCCAACCTGCGATCTATTATCGACAACGGGGTTTTCAAAAACCTTGTGTAAAGATTGTTTTAAGCTGTTTTCATAACCTGTGGGTTGAGGAATGGGTTAATTCGTAAATCATAAATCAATCCCCCTCATCTTTTTCCCGCGACAAAGGCATCTCTGTGGGGCAGGGTTACGCAGGTCAATTCGCTGGGTCTAGCAGACATTCAGAGCTCATCTATTCATTGCGCGTTCAATAAATGAGCCAGCGAAGCGAAAATCAGCGCTAAATTCTGACAGGTTTTAATGATTACTGAAAATGATAAAAAAACTTCATTGTTTTGGCTTTGTTTTATACAAGATAGCATTGAAAATTTGAGGCCCGGTAAGTTTAATAATCACCGGGTTATGAACCGTTTTTTTAAAATTGTTTTTACGGTTTGTGTCGGAACTGCTCTTGACAGAATAGACAAAGTAATCACTGTCCTATTTGCAGATTTCTCGAGTTTTTAACCTGTAAATAAATATAGAACCTTGAAGGTAAAATGAACTCTTATGAAAAAGGAAGCTGATATACCCAAAACAAAAGGCAGAATTCATCACGCAACCTCGAAGGATGGAACCCCGGTAGCCGCCCGGGTTCTCGGGAAGGGACCGCACGTGATATTCCTGCCGGCTGGACCGGGTGATAGTGAGCTTAGCTGGCGTCATGTATCTGAACATCTGGGCAATCACTGCACCTGTCATCTGCTCGAAACCCGCGGACGCGGCCAGAGTGATGATGATCCCGATCATTCACCTGATCGTCTTGTTGAAGATGTACTGGCGTATGCACAAAGTATTGGTGATAAAGCAGGCGTTGTGGGATGGGGCAGCGCTCTCTGGGCAAGAGTTGCAACACGAAATCCGAAAGAGATTTTTGCCGCTGCCGTGTATGAACCGGGCGCCGGTGAAGTGATGGCTCCTGAAACCGGCAAGAGAATGGGTGAGACGTTTGGCAAGGTCGGAAAGCTTGCAGCAGAAGGAAAACTGACTGAGGCCGCCCTGACGTTCATCGAAAATTGCGATATGATCTACTCGCAGGAGGATATCGACAATGGCGCTCCTGAAAATTTTTGGAACGCTGCGGCTGAACGGCTTCCTCTCTTTATGCAGGAAAGCAAACAGGCCTCTGGGTCGGGTCCCGGCGCCACATCTCCGGAAACACTCGGCAATATTAAGATGCCAGTGCTGATCCTGCATGGCGATCGCACCAGCCGGTGGTTCAATGATTCGGTTCAGCATGTAGCCGGTCACATAACTAATAATAAACTGCATCTGATACCCGGAGCCGCACATTTTGGCCCTATCACACATGCAGAGGCAGTTGCCGATGCAATGGCCGGTTTTTTCCATAAGATTCATGTAAAGATCTGACAGCCGGTGGGCCGCCATTAAATTTGTGTTAAGTGTATATAATTATGTTTAATCAGGAACCCTTCGGCCTTTAAAAAATTGGCGAATTGAGGGAACAGGTGTATCTGCGGAGATATTATTTCATACCGGTGATGAACTTGTTATACTGCATTCTATCAATCCATACGTAGGCACATTTCACTACATTAATTTATGTAATGAATTTCTTGATAGAACCGGTTTTAACTGCGATTCTTCTTGTGCTCATTCTCGGGGTCGTGCTTTATGTGAATCCATCACGCCGTTATGGGATTATTGCGCTATTTCTTGCGCTGTTTGCACTGGATTTTACATTTACCAGGCTTTTTGGCGTGTATGATATTCTGGCAATACCAGGTACAAACTGGAACTGGACCGGAAAGTTGCTCAGCTTCTCCTGGGCTTTTCTGTTTGTGTACTTTAGTTTCCTTTCATTCCGGGAAGTTGGGTTTACCATCAAACAGCGACCCGGATCGGTTCAATCTGCCGTTGTCATTACCGCAATCATTTTTGTGTTCAGCCTGGCCATTGGCTTTACATTAACAGAAGAGATGGACTTTAGCCCGGAAACACTATTTTTCTACCTTACAATGCCAGGTTTAGCTGAGGAAATGGCCTACCGAGGAGTATTTCTTGCCCTGCTGCATCGGGCACTCTCAGCAGGCGGAGATAGTCCATACAATTGGTGGCCTGCCATCATCACAACCCTGGCATTTGCATTGATGCATCCTTTCTTTGAGTTGGACGGCTGGAGTATCTCATTCAACTTTGCAAACCTGATTCTTCCATTACTTGGCGGAGCTGCTTATGTCTGGTTACGCGAGCACACGGGCAGCCTGGTATTTCCGATTATCGCGCACAACCTAAGTAATACATCTTTTTATTTAATGGGTGTGTTTTAACTTAAGAGTGGTATAATTGCCAAACCGTTTACAAGCTTCCATAAGCTGAAGAAGCTGTAATAAATTCACCAATAACTTTATTCGCTTTTGGAATAAAATTTATTTTATTGATTACATCCGGTAATCTTATGTGAACTCTTTTATGCAAACGGCCGCCAATCAGCAATGGAGTGCAGCGAAGAAATTTTTCTTCCGGTTCACCTGCATTTATATACCGATCTATGTTTTTTCGGATGCATTTCCCTTCATAGCCGGGTTTAACCAGATCGGGCAGTTGCTGAACTCGCTGGGCGTGTGGGCAGGAACGGAGATAATGGGAATTGAAGGCCCCATCAACACAAGCTTTACCGGCAGTGGAGACCGCACCATCGATTATATCAATCTGCTGGTTTTTAACATGCTGGCTCTGTTTGGCAGTGCTATCTGGACTGTTCTGGACCGCAACCGAGGGCATTACGAAAACCTTGTTTATTGGATCCGATTATTGGTGCGATACTATCTTTTTGCAGTTCTGTTTTCGTACGGTATTGTGAAGGTAATCAAAACACAGTTTCCCTTTCCCGATCTTTGGCGGTTCCTTCAGCCGTTCGGTGATGCTTCCCCGATGGGCCTTGCGTGGACGTTTATGGGCTACTCAAAGCCTTACACCTTTTTTGCCGGGTTGATGGAAATCATTCCGGCGCTGCTGCTCCTATTCCGAAAAACAACTACGCTGGGGGCGCTCATCTCGGTTGGTGTGATGACAAACGTGGTGGTGATGAATTTCAGCTACGATATTCCCGTAAAACTTTTTTCCATGCACATTGTACTGTTCAGCCTTTTTCTGCTGGCATTTGATGGAAGGCGCATTCTAAACGTTCTTGTGCTGAATAAAACTGCCAGGGCTGTTGATTATAAGCCTGTATTTACGGATAAGAGACATCGGTATGCGGCTCTCGTGTTCAAAGTACTGTTTATTGCTTCAATTATCATTCCGAATACAAAGAACACGTGGGTCTGGTACCAGCAGTTGGAAAGCCGGGCGGAGAATGTGCCACTTTATGGTATATGGGAGGTGGAAGAATTTATTAGGAACGACGAATCAGTTCCTCCTCTTATCACAGATGATGAGCGCTGGCACTATCTTATTTTCGAACATCCTGACAGAGCTGTAATTATTCGTACAAACCAGGATAGAGATCATTTTAGTGCACAGGTTGATACCACAGGTCAAACGATCGCACTGAGCCGGCAAAATGTATCAAAGTTTTTCAGCTATGAAAAAACGGATTCTGTACTGGTGCTGACAGGCGAAAGAGAGGATGAAACCCATACGATTACACTCCACCATTTCGATATGGAAAATTTCAGATTAATAGACCGGGGATTTAACTGGATCAACGAATTTCCATTTAATCGCTGATGAATCAAATAGAAAACCACTACAGCAGCGAAAATCTCATGAACGCAATTCTTGACGCACTAAGGGAATCAGAACCTGTCATACACGTTGGCCTGTAAATTGGCCCAATGGGTAATAGTGAAAAAGGATACCTCTTCAATATTACCATTCCATATCCAACCTATTCAACGTTGTGGTGCAGGGTATGCTGTTTAAACAGGCAGCTTATGCATTCAGCAACATGATATGATTTTGCCATTTTTTTGGCTTTTGATTTATAGAGAAGCCAAGTGAAAATATACATGGTATGGTATTCAGAGAGCCTCATATCAAACTATGTGAATCAGAAAACAATCAAAAACTATGATAGACCGCGTATTCAATGCCGAAGTAAAAAAATCTTCGCATACAATTACATTTTGTGCTGACCAGATAACCACTATTCCTAACAGGAGTGCACAATGACTGAAAAATGTGATACTTGCATCGTGGGGGCTGGAATCTCCGGTTTGAACGCACTGTTCGTCGCCAGTCGGTATCTATCCCGCGATCAAAGAGTTATCTTGATTGATCGTCGTTCCCGTGCAGGCGGTATGTGGGTCGACACCTACGATTATGTCCGCCTCCATCAGCCTCATCCGTTCTTCACTGCAGGGAACATCGAGTGGACCCTCGACAAGGAACGGGAATACCTCGCGAACAGGGAGGAGGTCCTTGACCATCTGCGCCACTGTCTGGAGGAGATTAAGCAGCGCGTCCGGGTCACTGAGCTGTTCGGCTGTGAGTTCGAGAATGCCGAGGAGATCGGTGAGAAGGTGCAGATCACCTGCCGCTCCGGCGATGGTCGCACAGTCGAGATCGAGGCTGACCGGCTGATCAAGGCATATGGGCAGAGGGTCGACACGAACGCGCCGCTCAACCTGTCGAGCGCACACGCCCGCTCAGTCTCACCGCATTTCTTCGATGTGCGGGAGTCGGAGATGCAGAATAGTGACGCGCCCGTATGGATCGTTGGCGGCGGGAAGACCGGCATCGACACGGCCCATGCGCTGATCAACGAGCAGCCCGGCAGAGAGGTCAATCTGATTGCCGGACCGGGCACGCTCTTCATGAGCCGGGATCGTCTGTTCCCCAGTGGAGTGCGCCGGTGGTATAAGGGCGAGCCCCTCAGTTCGGTCTTCAGGGAGATGGCGCACCGATTCGACGGTACGAACGAAACCGATGTCATGGACTGGTTTCGTAACAATCACGGGATCTCGCTGACACCGGAGACCGGAAACTTCCTGGGGGCGATTCTCTCGGAATCCGAGAAGGAGACCATCGCGACGGGCCTGAATGAGGTCGTCATGGACTACCTCACCGACGTGGTCGATAGTGATGGCGGTGCCGAGGTGGTTCTCCGGTCCGGAGACACACTGCCCTTCGAGCTCGGCAGCTGGGTGATCAACTGCACTGGATATATTGGCCGCTCCGAGCATCCTTACGAGCCCTACGTATCGGCCAACGGCAGGGTCCTGTCGATCCAGAACCGTTCGGTGCCGATCCCCTTTCCCCTGGGCGGTGGCTCCGCGTACTATCTCAGCCACCTGCTGTTTCTCGGCAAACTGGCCCAGGTTCCACTCTATGCGATGGACACAGAGGAGATGCGCCGGAAGGCCCCTCAGTACGTGATAGTCGCCGTGATGAGCTCGCTTCATTTCTACAACCTCAGTCTTATCGCGGAGGCACTCCCGGGCAAACGGTTTACGAAGATGATCTCCCAGTACGGACTCGATTTCAACCGCTGGTACCCGCTTCCACGGCGTCTGCGGGCATCGGCCGGATTCATGCTAAATCACAAGCGCGACCGCAAGCACTACAAGCGGGCACTGGACACCGTAGCAGAGCGTTTCGGCGTCCGCTGTGGACCGGTAGTAAATGCCGGGTATTGAGACTATTTCCGCATTACGTAATAATCATTCTGGATGTCGTGATCCAGCCTGTGAATTTGCAGATCATCAAAGCCGGCCTTGCCAAGGAGCTCCTTTGCCTTTTCGCGGCCCCACATCGCTCCGAGTCCTTCACCATTGTTTGCCAGTGAAACCGACATACAGTGCATGCAGGAAAGCGTGTAGAGCAACGGCCCGAGCGGATGATCCGTATCAGTATGAACATGTCCGCTTGAATGAATATCCTGCATCAGGTAAACCCCGTCCGGTTTCAGCGTGCGGTAAATCCCTTTAAGAACAGACAGCGGTTTGGCCTGGTCGTGAATGGCATCGAAAGTGGTTACAAAATCGAATGCCTCAGGATCGGCTGTTTGATCAAAATCGGTGGCATCCTTAACCTCAAATTCAATATTGTGAAGCTTTCTTCTTTCCGCTTCGTTTTGAGCCCACCGTATGGCCTCCTCAGATAGATCGATCCCTTTAAACTGACTGTTCGGAAACAGGCCGGCAAGTTTTAGTAATGCACGCCCCCGGCCGCAGCCCAAATCAAGGACTTTTATTCCTTCTTCGAGACGCTCGTTTAAACCCGGAACCAGTGGCAGGATGTGATCATCGAGAGCTTCAAGAACCGTCATGCCGCTGTCTTCTGCCATCACTTCATGGAAACGCAAATATTTTTTGTAGGGAACTCCGCCTCCATTGTGAAAACAATTCACAATGTCATCTTCTACATTACCGAGAACTGCAATGTACTGGGCGAAAGCAGCCAGGTTTCCATCATCCGATTTGCGCGACAAAAGCATGGCATGATCATTCGGTAGGAGATACCGGTCCGATTCGTCGACCTTTACGATTCCGCCGGTTGCCATAGCCCCGAGCCACTCCCTGACGTAGCGCTCATTCAATCCGCTTTTATCGGCCAGTTCCACGCTGCCGGTCCATCCGATACCGTTCATTGCATCAAAAAGTCCGGTCCGGTGGCCAATGGAGACCATCAGCATCAAAGCCCCACTGTTCAGGGCGGTTACGTACCATTCTTCAAATCCTGTTTCGCTGCCGGTGGTTTCAGGCATTGTAATTGCTGTATTACACATAAATTTTGATTTTTTGTTAACATACCAACTGGTCGGTATAATAAAATCTGAAAACTGAAATGTCAAGATTAGTTCACTAGATTATTGAATCTATTACGAATTATCTCGGTTAACCTTTATATTTGGATTCATAAACCATGACAGACCAATTAGTATGATTTTATCGAGCACATGAGCAACCAACCTGTAAACACCAAAGAAAAGATACTGGACGCCGCCCGGTCGATGATCCTCAATCACGGATTTGCCGGAACTACTGTTGATGCCGTGATCAAGCAGGCAGGAGTAAGTAAAGGAGCTTTCTTTCACTACTTTCCGACAAAGAATGATCTGGGATATGTTCTGATACAGCAATATGCCGAAGGGGATGCGAAACACTTAGACGGAAACATGGAAAAAGCAGAGGGACTTAGTGATGATCCGCTTCAGCAGCTGCTAATCTTTGTTAAGCTGTTTGAGCAGGAGATGAAATCGCTGCAGGAACCGTTTCCCGGCTGCCTGTTTGCCTCTTACCTCAACAATTCGGAACTCTTTGATGAGAAAATTCTCGGGATTATACGCGAATCGATGCTTACCTGGCGAACCCGTATCATGGATAAACTGGAAGAGGTGATAGAAAAGTATCCGCCCCGCCGAAAAGTCGATCCGGAAAGCCTGGCGGATATGATGATGGTTACATTTGAAGGAGCGTTTGTCTTGTCAGAATCTCTGGAAGACTCGCAAATTATTGCGAAGCAGCTTGCCCAGTATCACCTGCATTTGAAACTGCTCTTCGAGAAAGATGAATGAGTTAATTCAAATTGAAATTTTGAAATCATAGTGATCATTAAGTTTAATTACGAGTTTACCAGTTGGATTAACTGGAAACTACTCCGAACAATTCAAACAATACAAAGTCAATGACCTGTTTTTTTTAATCTTGATTGCAGTGCTTTTTTTAAGCCTGCTTAAATTCTACATCTACAGATAATAACAAGTTCACAGTGCATCCGCCTAAGGGGTCATTTTAATGTCGTCAGTGTAAGGTCAGAAGGTAAGATCTGTCAGGTTTTAGAAACTTGACAGATCTGCGCAAAACCACTCTTTATGATAAAGTTTACCCGATTTTCCGGCTTTTAAATATAGAGGGCAAAAGACAATTCTCATTCAGCTTCTCGAACTAAATAATTCAGGATAAGTGATAAAAAGAGTTTGGTTTTTTGGCTTTTCATGATTGAAGAATAAATATTAACTATGAGTCAGCCAATTATTAGTATTTATAACAGTGTATTGAGAAAGTGATTATCAGAAGAAAAGCGGAGTTTTTTCTTTTTGATGACTTGAAGAATTAAAATTATTGGATATCTGGGATAAAGTACTCCTCAACCCACAACCTTTGTTGATCAGCATCATATTTATTATATACTGGTTGTGCTATTCTTTCAGAAATAACCGACACTCAAAACTTAAAATAAACGCCGGAAAGATCATGAATGATGATGCAAATGTTCTTTTGGAAAAAATCAAAATCAAACGCCGTGAGGCTGCCGATTATCTCAATAAACATGAACCTCGGCAATCCCGTCTTATCATACTCTCCATCGTTGCCGGGGCGTTGGCCGCGGCTTTAACGGCGGGGCCAGGTGTGGGCGGCGGCGGTTTTATTGAGCTGGTTCAGGGAGTCGTTACATTCGGCATTCCGGTATGGCAGGTGCTCTGCCTGCTCGCAACTTTATTTTCTATGGCAGCCGTGATCAGCAACGGAATATTGAAGTCCGGCAATATGACAGATAAAATTGCCAGGACTCGTGGCGGTGACGCAAAACTTGAGGGCCTGCAAACCTTGCTTGAACTGAATCAAATTAACCTGCAGGAAGCAAGCTCTCTTTATACGCAATATTTGACCGAACTCTCCCACGTCAGATAGTTTTATGCAGGCTATTGCTGTTTTTTCATGTCATATAACAATATTTCAGAGGAATAAATTATGTTTCCGTGATAGGATACTACATGTTTTTTGGCTTTTGTAATGATAGAAATCCGCCTCATTTTTGGCTTATACATATAGAAACATCAACAGTCATAAATTTCAAAAACTAAATCTATTCCAATTGATCGATACAAACGACATAAAAGAAGCATTCGAACGAAATATAAAACTGCTGAAACTGAAACCCTCAAAAGGGCAATATACGACCAGTACAAAGATTCGCCTGGGTGAGGGCACAGCCTGCGAAGTAGAACACAAACACTGGACATTCAAAGCTGATGTAGGCAAGCAGCAGGGAGGCAACGATGCAGGCCCCGGACCGGGAATTCTGTTCAGAGCATCGGTCGGAAGCTGTCTGGCCATCGGGTACAAATTGTGGGCAGCATATATGGACATACGCATTGATCACCTGGAAGTGGATGTTGAGGCCGATGTGGATGCCCGCGGCAATTACGGAATTGACAACACCAAACCCGGCTACACCGGGATGAGGTACAAAGTAACCATTGAAAGTCCCGAATCTGAGGAGCGAATTATGGAGATGATCCGTCACGCCGATGACCACAGCCCGATTTTGGCTAATGTCAGAAATCCCATTAATATGGAACGGAAGGTAAATGTAGTGAAAAGGCAAAAGTGAAAAGCTGAAGACCTGCCAGGTCCTGAACAATCTCAATACTCACTACTTGATACTCAAATACTAATACAAATGGAACCAAGACTTCAACGACGTGTACAACGCTATGGATGGAACAAAGCCGCTGATTTTTATGAAGATTCGTGGAAGGAACAGTTAAAACCCGTTCAGGATAAAACGATGGAGGTGGCTGAACTGAGGCCGGGTGAAGCCGTACTGGAAACGGCTTGCGGAACCGGGTTGATAACTTTTCGGATTGCCGGGGCCATACATCCCGGAGGTGAACTAACAGCCACGGATTTATCTGATGAAATGGTTCAGATAACCGGTGAAGCCGCCGATGATCGAAAGCTGGATCATGTAAAAGTTCAAAGAATGGATTCTGAAGAGCTGGAATTCGGTGATGAACAGTTTGATGCAGCCATCAGTTGTTTAGGGATCATGTATGTTCCCAATCCGCAGCGATCATTAGATGAAAAGTTCAGAGTGCTGAAGTCCGGCGGCCGAACAGTGATAGCCACCTGGGGAGAGAGAAAAAACTGCGGGTGGGCAGATATTTTCCCGATTGTGGATAAGCGGGTAGCCTCGGATGTTTGCCCGATGTTTTTTCAGCAGGGAACCGGAGATACACTCGCTGTTGCACTCCGGAATGCCGGCTTTAAGAAGGTGGAAACAGAGCGGTTCCGGGTCACCATCCAGTTTGCCACAGAAGAGCATGCCATCATGGCGGCTTTTGCCGGCGGACCGGTAGCCCTGGCCTATCAAAAATTTGATGAGCAGACAAAAATGGAAGTTCACGAAGACTACCTCAAATCGATTGAAGAGTTCCGAAATGGCAAGGGATTTGATATTCCCGGAGAATTTGTAGTAGCGCGTGCTTTCAAACCGTGAGTTTGTAAATTAAAACATTTGCACTTAAAACCGGTACGTTAACCCAACACCTGGAAAAACAAGAATATCTTCAGAGAAATAGATATTTACTTCCGGCATCACAGAAATACGGCCTCCAAAATTTGCACCTGCAACAAATCCCGGAAAATGGGTTCCGAGAGACTCTTCTGTCTGGTCTGAAGTGGAGATCAGCCGTATCCACTTCACTCCGCCATATAACCGTTCTGTACCTGCCATCACGGTGGGATAGAGTCCGATTGACCGGAAATCATCAACGCTGAAGGTGGAAATACCCATTGAGCCTGATAAATAAATTGGGTCAGTTAAAATCTGATGGCGCAAATCACCGTAAAAGCTGTGGAACTCCAATAGTTGAGGCATGCCGTAAAGTTTTGCCCCGACATCCATTCTTTCAGAAATGCCATAGCGTCCGATCAGCGATATTTCTCCGAGGCCGGTTTCCTGATTTTCGATCCCGACACCGGCAAGTATACCAAAACCGATTTGGCCGCTTCCTTTTTCCAATATTTTCGGTGATTGATAGGTAGACAATGAAATACAGCCTTTAAAAAACAACAGGAAAATCAAAATAAAAGAGACCTGTATGTATCGCGATTCGATTTTCATCGGAATAGGTGAACGATATTAAGTTTGCGGGATAAATTAATCGATGAGAGGGCAGAAATCAAAAACATCAACGAAAATAGTGTATTTTCAATTATAGAATGTCAGGTTGACAAAGACTTCCGAAGTCTTGATGGATTTAATAAAACATTGGCTAATTTTATCTTTCAAATCTTTTTGTAGTGTTGATGTAGACTTCGGAAGTCTCATATGCCCGACAATCAATTATTGACATGTAAATAGTTATTTAACGTAATAAATAGATGTTTAGAATCACATCAGTCCACCTGTGCTCTTGGTAAAACGTTTATTAAAATTATGTTGGTCACTGTTTTGACAAGATTATTTGCTCGGTTTATCTCCTTTTAACAAACACCCAGTAAAAACAAGATTCCTCTTTTCATTGCTTTTACAAAATAATAGTCTTACTCACGGAGATCTCTCCACTGCGTCCCGCCTGTCCCGATTATTTTGCATCGGGGACTTAAATGTGTCGGGACTACGGTCGGGATGACAAGGGCGGTTTTATTAGTCGGCGGCGCATGTAAAATGTTGGCATGCCTGGATTTATCTGCGCCGCCTGATTACACTCGGTTTGCTGTCATCCCGACCGAGCGAACCTGTCCGCCGTACAAGACTTTGGAAGGCGGGCGGAGTGAGTGAGTGGAGGGATTTCGCTTCGCGTGCAAAAGATGAGCCATAAAAAATGTGAAATCATCAGTCCTGAACCTTTAAAAACTAAGATTATTTAAACTTTCTAAAACGTTTTGCCAAAGGTACTGGTGAATATCTGTGGTTTAGAATCAGTAAGAAAGCTCAAAAAAAGGTAAAAACGAATCTCTTCTGTTTCATGAAATTGTGGGGAATCCGTATGTTGAAAGGATTAATGGGATGGTCAATTAAAAATAAAAGTTCAGGATTAACTATGAAGAAAAAGTCACTGTCGTTATTGTTTTGTTTTTTGCTTTTACCTTTTCTGACAACAGCACAACAACAGCCGGGAGAACTTTTTGATCCCGATTTTTTCCCGTTTTCAGTCTGGTACAGCGGAGGTGATGCCAGAGCCCCAATGCTGTCTGAAGTTACCCCGCAATCAAGGGAAGAGTGGAGAAAAGATCTTCAACAGATCAAAGACCTGGGTTTTAATACCGTACGCACCTGGGTGGAATGGCAGCGTGCAGAACCCCGGCCGGGAGAATATAATTTTGAGAATTTACGACTGCTGATGGAGTTGGCCGAAGAAGTAGGGCTGAAAGTGTTTATCCAGATGTATGTGGATTCCGCCCCGGATTGGGTAGGCAAACAGTATCCCGATGCAAAATTTATGACACAAAGCGGGGTTCAGGTCGAATCTCAGTCGGCGCCCGGTTTCTGCACCGATCATTCCGGAGTGGCTGATGCGGTGCACAATTTTTACACACAAACGGCAAAAGTAGCCAACGAATATTCCAATTTTTACGGATGGGATCTGTGGAGCGAACCTCACATCATCAATTGGGCAAATATCGACTATGTTCAGAATGCACAGTTTTGCTACTGTCCCTACACGCAGGCAAGGTTCAGAGATTGGCTGAAAGAGAAATACGGCACGCTCGAAAACCTGAATACCGTCTGGCATCGTGGATTTCTGGAGTGGGAGGATGTGAGTCCGCCGCGATTCAGCACCATTTTGAGCTACACAGATTACCTGGACTGGAAAACATTCATCTACGAAAAACTGGCCGAAGATCTTGGAGATCGCTACGATGCTGTTCGGGAAGCAGATTTTGACAATGTGATTACCTCTCACGCTGCCGTTTCGTCCATTATCATTTCTCCGCACCTGGGTGTGGGCGCCACTGATGATTTTCTGATGGCTGACGTGGTGGATTTTTATGGTGCTTCCCTCTATCCGAAACACAATCACCCCGACCGCCACTGGCCGGCATGGCGCGTTATGAACATGATGGATTTTGCCCGCAGCGCTAACATCGATAAAGGCGGCTGGTATGTAGGAGAGCTACAGGCCGGAATTGGTACGATCGCACTGCTGATCAGTGATCCCGTAACACCGGGTGATCACCGTGTTTGGGCCTGGAGCGCGATTGCCAAAGGCGCAAAAGCGGTCAATATTTACGCCTACTATCCCATGTCATCCGGTTACGAATCGGGTGGCTACGGGCTGGTCAACCAGGATGGCACAGTTACCGAACGTGCCATCAATGCCGGTGAGATTGCAAGAGTGGTTGATGAAAACCAGGATCTGTTTCTGGAAGCTCAGCCTGCTGAGGCGAAAGTGGCCATTGTGTATAATCCGCTTTCACAGATGGTTGGTGGGGCACAGCGGCGCAGCGATTATCCGGGCGGGCACCACGATTCGCTGATTGGCTACTATCGTGTGTTTGCAGAAAATAACATTCCGGTAGATTTCATTCACCGGCGCGACCTTGAATCGAAAGATCTTTCGCAGTACCAGCTTATTCTGCTTCCGTGGTCGATGATGTTCACTGAAGATGCTGCCGAAGGCGTGAAGAGGTTTGTTGAAAACGGTGGCTATGTTGCCGCCGAAGCGCGCCTGGCCTGGAACGACGACCGCGGTTATGCATCCGACAGAATTCCCGGTATGGGACTCAGCGAAGTGTTCGGGGTTGAAGAGCATGAAGTCTGGATGCGCGAGGAGGCCATCCCGTTTGAGATTACAGATTCAAATCACCGTGCAATGGAAAGGCTGAGCAGCGGTGAAAAATTAACCGGCACACTCTACGGAAAAAGCGTAAAACCGCTGGAAGGGAGTGATGTTCATGTGCTTGCAAATCTGGGTTTAACCGGAGATCCCGCTATTACAGTTCATGAGTATGGCGAAGGGCAGGCCATGCTGATCGGCACATTTATGGGGCTGGCAAATCATCCCGAACTGGTTGATGAGAACACCCGGTTTGTACTTGGTCTGACCGACTGGGCTCAGATCGACCGCAAAGTGTGGTCGTCTCACGATGGCCGTTCAGACAATAACGCCGTAACACTGCGCTTGCAGGAGCACGAAAACGGCTTGCTGCTCTTTGCCATCAACCACGGGCAAACCGATGAACAGGTGCAAATTTTTCTGGCATTGGATGATGGCTCATATACTTTGAATGAGTTAATCTCGGGAAGTGAAATTGTGCAGAGATCAGAAAACGATTTGCTTCAGTTTGAAACACCTTTAGATGGCAGAGATGTAAAAGTGTGGGATATCCGGGCTGAATAAAATTTGTATGTGTCCGGATAATTCTCCCTTCAAAAAGGAATTTATCCATCCGAACTGCAAGGAGCCTGTACTGATTGGAGCCGAGGTATCCATTTGAGCTTTTGGTGCCTGTGCCCATTCCGTAAGGGTTGTTCTTGACATTTAATACAGAATTAATAAATTAGAGAAGTTTACTTAACACTGTTAACCTCTGTTCTATGTCACTGCGCAAAGAAATACTTGAAGTCAGTAAAGAGATCCTGATCAAAGACGGATTTGGCAAAATGTCGATGAGAAAGATTGCCGGGCGCTGTGGTGTATCAGCTACCAGTATCTATCTTCACTTCAAAAATAAGGACGACCTGCTGCTGGCTCTGATCGAAGAAAGTATCGAAAATCTGAAGCAGGCTTTGATGGAGGTTCTGGATCCGGCAAAAAGTATGATTGATCAGCTTGAGGTGCTTGCCAGAACCTACATCAGCTATGCGCTTGAGCATCCGCAGGAGTATGAGGTGATTTATATGGTGCGCCCGGAGGAGATGCCGAAATACCCGAAAGAGAAGTTCAGAGATGTGCGGAGTGCTTATGAATTGCTTGCGGATATTATCCGGAAAGGGAAGAGAGAAGAATCTCTGGATGTGGAGAGTTCACTGATCAGTGCCTATACACTTTGGGCGCAGTTGCACGGAGTGGTTTCCGTGATATTAAATAAACGGCTCGATACGCGCATTCCGCAGGATCAGTTTATCGAGCAGGCGATTGACCATATCATTAAAGGATTTGTGATACAAAAAACACCGGCTTAATTGGAGGCAATTATGGAAGACTTACTTCAGCAATTATCATTTTTTTCGGCACTTCCAGGCTGGGCTGCCTGGGGATCGGTGGTTTTGGTGCTGCTTGTTTTTGGATATACAGGAGTCCCGTTATGGCTGTGGGCTGTTGCCGGTTTTGCGGCACTTTTGGGTTTTGGTGCACCTATCTGGCTTCTTTCGGTATTCCTGGTATTAGCCATTCTGTTTAATGTGAAACCGGTGAGAAGGGCAATTCTGTCAGGGCCTATTCTGAAACTACTGGATGCCCTGAAAATTTTACCGGCGAT
>SLPZ01000247.1 GCA_007131725.1 Balneolaceae bacterium | reverse complement strand
CCGGTTGGGGTGCCCGGTATCTTCTGTTGTCCTCGATATGCCGGAAATCGGATCGGAGATAGCCGAAACCTGCCGGGAGGCGTATAACAGGTGGAATGAGATATACTTCGATGCATTTGTGAAGGCCGGAATTGAACGTGAACGAGCCCTGCGTTTGGCCAAAGCCGTTCAGGCAGCTTCGGAAGGGGCTATCCTGATGTCCCGCAGCGAACAGAATGTTCAACCTATTGAAGACATTGGTAAAGAGATGGCTGAACTGATCCAACATGCATTGCTCACATAAATATGTTAAATAAATCTTAGTTGGAACTCATCCTTTTATACCATCAGTTATTCACTGTTCCGGAGCGGGTTTTATCCACTGTTGTTGTGTGATTTTTTAAAGTTTCCCGGAAAAATACTCTCTGAGCGTTTCAGACACCGTCTTTGATCCGAGTTCCGGGGCCATGTGGCCGAGTCCGTGAAGATCCTGTACCCGGGAATCGGGAAGCTGCTCTTCAAGAAAATAAACTGACTTTATATGAGCGTCTGTGCTCTCGGTACCGTACATCAATAAAACGGGAATATCTACACGAGACAGTTCAGATGGATCGTTGGGATTTGGGGCTTCGGTCTCAGAGCCCTGCTCAAAGATCTGGAGCAATTTCGGGACGTATTGACCGGAGAATTCGAAATGACCTTCCTCCTCCATCACTGAAATTTCCTCTTCATTTGAAAAGACGCTCAGGAGATACCGTGCACCATCAGCCAACCGTCCTTCTTCAGCCGCCTGTGCCATACTCCCCACTGCTTTTTGAAACTGTTCTGCATCTTCTCCCTCCTGCCAAAACTCAAACACAGCAGGTTCATATGCTGCCATTGCAGAAACTTTAGCTCCCTGCTGTACAGCGCCGAATCCATACAAAGCACCCGTTGAATGGCCAAACAATCCCACCGGCTCTCCGATGCTGTTGATAAAGGCCGCAAGATCTTCCATGTGGCGTTCGGGGCGCTGATCGGGGTGATCGGCACTCAGCCCGGTTCCACGCATGCTGGGCAGATAGCAGGTAAACTGTTCGGTCAGGTGGGGAAGTATTCCGGACCATGCATACTCGCCATCGGTCATTCCTCCGTGAAAAAACACCAGGGGCGGTCCATTACCAGCTACCCGTCCGGCAATCTGGGTGCTGTCTTTTGAGTTTACGCGATGAATAGTAATATCTGTCTCTATAGAGGTTGTTTCTGAGGTCATGATATAAATTTTTATTATTGAAGATACCGTGGACGAGTGCTTACCTATTCCCGAGAGGTATCCTCTTGGGAATAGGTGAACATTATGAAGTAATTATTATTTGCGAATGAAGGATGGCGGCATATATTTTCTTAAAACCTCGGGATCCAACAGGTTGATGGAAGTCTCGATAATTTCAAAATCCGCCAGGTTTTGCCAATAACTGATCCATATAGTAAGATCCAGTTCCTCACCTTCTATAACCGACACTACCCGGTTTGATGCAAGCTTTTCCCATACAATTACATTGATATTATTGAATGCCTGTTTCACATCGTCTGGGGCATTGCCTTTTCCAAACTCTTCGAATCGCTTGTAAACGGCTTCTGCATTTTCGGGTTTCCATTTAATAATTGATGATAATCGCATTGAGACCTCTTCTTTTATTATTATTATTTATTTTAAGCTAAAATGAACATTGGTTTTAAAAACCTGTTAAATGCCAGCCGGTTTCTTTGGGGAGATCTCTTCTTAAATAATTGTAAATACTGGAGTACATCTAACTTTTTTTGACCGGGAACTAATTGAAAAATTTACTCATACCCAATTGACATCTTTCTTAAAAAAACCTGTATCTGAAATACAATGGCTGACTGTAAAAGTTCTATAATGAAGGATGAAAATGAGTATCACTGATTCACCCTCTTCTATTAATAATAAGCCGAATAAATAGACATGGTTTATCATTATAAAAGGAAATAGGCGATTTCCCACTTAAATAGCATCATTTAATCAATATGTGGTTTACGAAGACTTTACTTTACATTTCTGAAAAGGCCAGGCCAAAACGTTCACAAAGTTCCGGAACACTCTCCAAATTCATCTTAAGTCCATACTTCTCATTTAGTTGTTCAAGTAGTTTTATATCACTGTCGAACACTTCGGCAACTTCACGAAAGAAGTTCTCAAAACCGGCCGGCGATATGACTTCAATCATATGGCAAAGCGTATCGCCGGCGTTCCAGTACGTGTGCCATTGGTGGCGAGGCTTGAATACCCAGGTGCCGGGCTCGGCTTCTACAACTTCATCTCCGAGCAAAACCCCTAATCTCCCTTTAATCACATAAGAATATTCATCTTCATTCTGATGGTAGTGTAATGGTGCAGCCAGGGTTTTGGGTGCTATGATTTCATGAGCTACAGAAAAACGCCCGTTGGTGTCAACACTGCCAATCTTCGCATACATGTCAGAACCCCCGAAATCCAGATAGTCGCCATCATTCGGTAGTATTACAGTAGAATTCGCCTTATTGTCTTCTGAATTTTTCATAACATTTCCTAATTTGTGATCTAAAATACATTTACCATGATTAAATTTTGATGTATTTGATTGCAGTTTCATTTGTCTCTATTAAAATAAGCCGAAAACACGGCATTAATTTATCATCAATGAATTATCAAGGAGACGAGATCAGGTTTAAGACGTGTTAATGCATAGGTCCGTGTGTATACAGACCAAATCCATTTTATTCTGGTTACAATACATGTTTGATAATTTCATCAGCATTGCATGTACACTTACGAATTTTGAGACCTTTCTGTTGAGGAACCACCATTACTAACCTTCGACTATTTAATTAATCTGATAAAATGACCGGGCATCGGAAATAACACACGCCCATCCTCAGAAATATATTTTGCTAAGGCAGATTCAGTTTGCTGAACAACCTCATCAATTTGCTCATCCGTTAGTTCTATTCCGGCCAGGGGAAACCACCCTTTCACATCGGCAAGTACCATCGTGCGGACATTGGGGAAATGTGCTGTGTTGTGATGGGTTGATATTTCAGCTGAAGGGATTCCACTTTCTTTGCAAAGCGATTTGAGCAACGTGGTATCACCCAGCGAAAACGGAGCCCTCATTGCCTGTTCAACCTCTTCACCGGCAATCCGCCCGAAAGCTTCGGCCAGTGCATTGTAACCGGGATTGTTATCGAGGGAGTCGAACACCGACACAACCAGTCTGCCACCAGGTTTCAGTACACGTACCATCTCCTGCAGGGCGGCATGTTTGTCCTGGAAAAACATCAGTCCGAACTGGCTGACCATGACATCGAACGACTCGTCTTCAAATGGAAGCTCTTCGGCTACACCTTCCTGCCAAACAATTTCTTGAGATTTACTTTCAGCCACGGACAGCATTCCGGGATTTGCGTCAAGCCCGGTTATGGACAAACCATTACCTCCGTTGCGATTCAGGGCGATGCGGGCAACAATACCGGTTCCGCACGCAACATCCAGGATACGATCTCCCGGCTTCGGTTTTGCTGCATCCAAAACCTTTTGCGCCCAGCTCACAAAAAGCGCCGGCACCATCAGGTTTTCATAGTTTGTTGCGGTTTTTTTGAGTTCAGGTAAACTTAAATTCTGCATGATGATTTTTTTATAATCTGAGGTTCTGATATTTCAGTGAATGATTAATGTTTTTCGGCTTCCGGCTGCCAGTTGAGTTCCCCCGGCACACCCTCGATGAAAGGCTCTTTCACCCATCCCTTCTCGAAATCGGTCATATAAGCAAACTGGAAGGTGTATTTTGAGATCTTCCAACTGCCATTCACACGGCGAAAGCCCAGTTCGTACCTGCCCATAATCCAGACTGCTTTGCCGTCGCCGGTTATCGAGGGAATATCGGCGTACCACTTTCCTTCTGCTTCATCTCCGTTTACGTTAATGACTGGGTTGTGACGCATATGGCGCGTAAAAAGCAATTCCTTCTCAAAGATTTCGCGTGCAGCTTCCTTGAATGCTTCCCGGCCTTCCGTCCTTCCCAAAGGGCCTGCGTCATAAATCACATCTTCGGTACAGAACGTATCAATCACCCGGTCTGAGCCAACACGCTCATCTGTGAGGTAATCCCATTCATACACAAGCTCTTTGATTGCATCTTTATCCAGGATTTTTTGTACATCTTCAATCAAGGTAGTGTTCTTATCAATCTGTTCTTCGTTCATGCTATTCTTATTTTTTGTTTAGTTACTATTTCAGTTTGGCCGTCGAATCATCGGGAAAAGAGGAGGTGTTCCATCGGTTTGTATAATTCCCATCAATTCAAAACCGTATCGTTCATAGAGCGGTGTATTGACCGGGTTCGTATTCTCCAGATAGGCAATTTCTCCCCGGCGGTCGATCTCATCAAGAGTATGCTGCAATAGCTGTGATCCATACCCCGAACCCTGCTTCGCCGGGTCCACACCAATCAGTGGAAGATGCCAGTGCGGTTCATCGGGTTGATGGTATTCCATCTGTTCGAGAACTTCCATTACTGCAGGAAGTTTAGTTGCTGGTGCAGCGGACTCTAAAAGAGCCAGAAGGCGTTCTTCATCGGCTTGAACTCCCGGGGGCACCAGAGTGCTACACCTGAAAATTGCCGTGTAAAAAATGCCGATTTATTATCAAATGCATTACCGCCAAATGCGTCAAAAAACTGCAGACCATATTTAAGATACTCTTCAGCCAGCGGCCATAGCCATCGCAGTTGTGGATCAGCCGAAAAAGCCAGCAGAATGGTTCGAAGTGCCTGATCCGAATGTTCAGGACCGGCATTGAACACATTCGGTTTGATTTCGATCTGTTTGATGAGATTCTCTGCCATAGCTGATTAACTGATTAAATTTTAACCTGATGACTCACGTCAATGTCAGTATAACAGCATTGATTGGGCATGTCATGAGTACGTGCACGTATTTTTTACACGTAGGTGGATGCTTAGGGCCACGTCACATCGAGCTTCCCAAGAGTATCACTATGTGGCAATCCCGATGTAGTTCAATCGGAATAGAGTCGAGATTCTTTATCCAAACCTAAAAACGAGTTCTCGACTTCGTTTGGTCGCATTCGCTCCCCGTACTGCGCTCGAACTGACGGATGGTTTTTGGCTTTGTTTGGTCCTGGCATACCTCAATCTTCTTCCACCAGCCCGTTCCGGTGTGCAAACGCGGTGGCTTTGGTGCGGGCGGCTTTGCCTGAGATGCCCAGTTTTCCGTAGATATTGGAGATGTGCCGTTCCACGGTCCGGATGCTGATGTAAAGGTCCGATGCGATCTTTGAATTGCTTTTACCATCAGAAAGTTCTTTCAGAATCTGGATCTCCCGGCCGGTAAATGCATCGGGAGAGGGCTGATCAGCATGGTTTGCCGGTAGGTTTTTGATCTGCTTCAAAATCGATTTTACCTGTTCTTGCTTTAGACCGGCTTTCAATTCTTCATACAGCCGCAGTGCAGTTTCGGCTTCCTGCAAGGCCGTTGATGTTTTTCCCAGTCGATGAAGTGCCTGAGCAAGCCCTGTCCGGGAACGGGCTGTATTCCAGGGATTCTTGTTTTTTGAGCAGAGATCTGCCGAGCGTTCAAAATCTTTCCGGGCCTGCTCATTCTTGTTCCGCTCAAGAGATATCATTCCTTCAACATAGTGAGTGGAAGCTGCAAGAGGTTCCGTTCCGGCCATTTCTGCTATCTCACGCAGTTTTAAAGAAGCGGCTTCAGCATCTTCAAACCGGTTGAGTGACAATAGTGAAAGAGCGAGAATCTCGAGTCCATCCGGATGCATGAGCCGACACTTATCAGGTGTGTTCCGCAGATATCGTTCAGCAAGTTCTGCGGCCGTTTCATACTCGCCTTTGTCGAAAGCAAGGGCTGATTTTTCAAGCAGTACGATATTGGCGCCGAGCATTCTAAACGGTTTCTGTTCAGCCCGGTTCAGAAGGTCAACCGTCTTGTCATACTCTCCTCTGCAACGATATAACCGGGCAAGTTTTACCAGGCCTTCAGCTGCGTGAGCCGGCCGTGATTCGATCAGGTTGTTTGAGGCTTTCTTCAAAAGAGTTTCGGCCTCATCCCAGTTGCCGTTCCACATCAGCACTCCGGCGTAGTGAATCTGGCAGAATGAAAACATCAGCGGAAAGGTACCATCACCCGTTCGATTTTTAACATGAAAACACCACTGCACAGCCCGGCTGTAATCGCGGACCCACTCGCACGCCGCTATCAGGTAACAGCAAACATTGATGCTTGTTTCGAGGTCTGAGATTTCCCCGGTCATGGCGGCAGTTGCCGCTTCATCGAGCAGCGGCATTCCTTCATTAAGGTTACCCTCAAATACAAGTGCGAGGCCCTGCAACGCAAGCCCCATCATCTCGAGATCAAAATCCTGAAGCTTTTTTGCGATTTTGACAGCTTCTTTGCCCAGCTTCAACGCTTTTTCGGGATCATGGTCCACTTCAATTGCAATATTTCCGTCCCAGGATGCCAACAAGCCGTGCTCCGGCACCGTATTCAGATTTTTAAGCAGACGGTGCGCCCTGCGGCTCCACCCGGAAGCGATGGCAGACTCACCCCTAAACGAAAAGTAGTCGTAAGAAAGGCTAATCGCCACACGGGCGGCCCCTCTTGGATTATTCTGCTGCCGATATAGATTGAACGCCTTTTCCCGGCACCGGAAGGTGGCTTCTTCATCATCGAGCCACCAGGCTGCAAGAGCAAGGTATTCCAATGCTTCGGGAGTCTCTCTAATCTGCAGTGCCGATTCAAAACAGTTCTTTGCCGTTTCCCAATCGGTTTTGTTCAGGGCGTTCTGGCCTTCTTTAAGTTTATCGGCAAATATGACTTGAGCGGATTCCATTATTTATGTCGAACATTGGATATTTAAATCCTTGCATCATAAATATATAACAGTTGGAATGGTTTGCAAATTATGCTCATCGTTTGGCATAAAGAACATTAAACGGTAATAACTGATCTTTATCACTCAAATCAATCCGTTCTGACTATAAAAAAACCTGCGAAGCTGAATATCCGCAGGTTTTTGATAGTTTAATGTGAGCTCAATATAAGATCGTTGAATTTGATGATATATAGTTGTTGTAATTCAAAAAGGGCGTCATCCCGTACTTGATGCGGGATCTTCAGCCGTTGATTTAGGCAGGAGATGCCGGATCGGGGTCCGGCATGACGAAAATGGTTATGTTTTTGCAATTTCACGCCCTTTTTGCATAGCAACAGATTCATTTTCCAAATTCTTATGTCGAACTCACGCTAGTGTCATGTCAATCTTCAAATGTCGGATAAAGTCGCTTTAATTTTATTCGCGCATCTTCTGTGGTGAATTGCCAGTTTATCTTTTTTGATTGTGTGTTTCTGGCAGACTCCCATGCACTGGTTTGTTTTACTACTTTTTCAATTGCATCTATTCTTCTGTTTAAACACTGACCGTTCAGCACCTGAAGTTCTATCTCAGCCATATTCAACCAACTTCCATGCTTTGGGGTGTATATAAATTCAAACCGCTCCCACAACGCTTTGGCTTGGGCGGGTGGAAAGGCCTCATACAGCGCCCCCGGTGTATGCGTG
>SLPZ01000274.1 GCA_007131725.1 Balneolaceae bacterium | reverse complement strand
TGCAGAGGCCGGAAAGTACACCTATTCAGTGTTTATTCACGCTGACGAAGAATTTGCACTGGGGCAATCTCCTCCGACAATTTTTGTAATTGCCGAATAAGATGCAGCCATTATTATGAATAACTAAACAGCCCTGTTCGATACTCAGAACCGGGCTGTTTCTTTTTTCCGCAGCTGGAAAATTTCTGATTAGTTTACCTCTTACCCAAGATCTGTAATCAAAATTTTATAAACCCCATTCCCGATCTTTTTCTAATAAAATTTCTGCTAAAAAATGCAGATATTGCTCTCTTTGCCGTAGTACTTATGCATTATTAATTCAATTTATGAGAATTGCAAAATTTACGTTGTTATCTGTAATTCTGTTCCTCATTTGCGGATTTGCAACTATCAATGGACAGGCACAACTCGAACGCATTTCGATAGCCGAAAGAGCAGACGAACTTGGGTTTGTCGTACGATTTCACCTGACCGAAATGGCCGACTCATTCAGGGTGGCTCGGCCTGAGGCAAACCTTATTCAAATAGCACTCTACTCGCCGGAGCTTGAAACGGTAGGCGTTACCATGTCTGCACTGCCGGAGCCGTTCGAGAACATTGAACTGTATAAATTGGAAATGGGAGCTGGTATAGAAATCACTTTATCTGAGGATATTTATTTCACATCTATTGCTTATCCGGACGTGAACATGCGCGATGTTCTTTTGGCGCTCGAGTATTCCACGCAGGAGGAGGTGGCTCGTGTCGTTAATCCGGAAGAGCGGTTTCACTGGGATGATTATGTCCCCGAACCCGATGAACCGGCAGTGGCCGAACAACCGGAAATAGTTGAAGATGACGAAGAACCTGTTATTGTGGATTTGCCACGCCGGTGGAGCCTGGATGTTGGTTTGAGGGGTGGACTTTCAACCTCAAACTTTTATGGTGTGGGTTACGGAAGAGATTCCAGAAGCGGCTATTCCATGGCAACCATTTTTACGGTGAATATGCCCTACCGGTTACCGTACAATATCCGGCCATCACTGGAGACGGGTGTTTATTTTACCCAAAAAGGTTATGAAAATCCTGTATCAGACAAATTTGTTGCTGTCGTTGCCGAATTTGATTACATCGAAATACCGGTTCTCGCAAAATTGAATTATGATGTTACGCCCATAATATCACCACACGTGGTTTTCGGGCCTTATGTCGGATTTATGGTGAATGCCGAACGCGTCAGGGCAGATGACAGCAGAAGGGACCTGGACGATTTTACCCGCGAAGTGGATACAGGATTTCTTGCGGGTGCCGGAGCCGATTTTCGTCTGGGTGGATATGTAATTAGCGCGCAGGTAAGAGGGTCGTTGGGCTTTACCACCATTTTTAGTGACGAAGAAATAGACGATGGAGAAAAGCACCGGCATTTTTCAGTACTGCTTGGTTTCACGTTTTGATCTGATTAAAAAAGTAACCGGCAAGAGAACCATAGCTGCACTGACATAGTTGTATTTATTTTTTAGCGAATCATCGCATAATGTTTAAACTATTTTCAACACTGAATGCAAAATTATGGTGGCGCTCCCTGCAGGGGGTAGAAATTGCCGCGATGATTTTTTATTCCGTGTTCATTATGCTCATTGTGGGCCAGTTTCTGGGCGTAATTCTGCTGCTACTTTTCGCCGACGTCACAATGGCTCAGCAAATTTATCCCTGGATCACACCGGATATTCAGCTTTTCGCCAACTTTGTTTTTGTGAACGGATTGTGGCTTACACAGATATTTTTCACCAAGATTAATCGCTTGCGAATCAACGAAAACCGGAAGCTGCTGGCATTCGGGATGCCCGTAGGGAAATTGACAAACTATCTGAACTTTGCCGGGTTTTTCCATCCGATCAATTTTTTGTTTCAGTTTTTCTGGCTGTTGTATCTGATCAATATGTCGCAATCACCCCTTCAAATGCTCGTGGTGGTTCTATTTGTTTTGGCTAATTACGGTGTCATCAATTCGCTGAAATGGAGATTCAGATTATTTTCATCTGAAAGATTCAGCCAGGTGGGTGCTGTTATTTTAACACTGGTTCTGTTCTTTATCCTGTTATCCATTTACGTGGATTACACCCCATATTTTGTATCTCCGGAAAGTGCGGCCGACGCACTTCTTGGCTGGCTCTATTACTCACCCGGTTATGTTTTTTATTACATTGGTTCTGAGTTGACCGGTTTGGCAGAGCAGCTCATTTCAATTTCGGTGCTGATGGTGCTTATTTTTTACATAAACAAAGATTTGGCAGCGAATACAAAAGCGGCGCTTTTAACTCCGCCGCAGAGTTCATCAACGGTACAAAAGAAAAGCCAGCTTGCAGGTTTTATAAGATGGCTGGGACATGAAGGCGGTAAATATTTTTATGCCGTCTGGAATCACAAATACAGTAAAATTCAGCTCTTGATAACCTATGTTTTTGTGATACCGTACATCATAATCCTGGGAGATGGAACCTATATCATCGGTGTTTTTCTCACACTAATCCCGGTCATTTTTTTGATGGTGATGCTGACCAACATGTTCGGATTCGAAAACCGTGAACTGCTGTTGTCGCTTCAATTTCCTGTAAAAACCGAATATCTTGTCAAGCAGCGAATCACCGCGGCGCTTTTAATTTGCCTCATCGGCTCAAGTATTGTGCTCATCATGGTTCCGGTGTTTATAGTATCACTTCCGGTTATGATTCAGGTGCACCTGGGCATTATCTTAATTTCCCTTGTGTTTATGCACTATATTTTAAAAAGCAGCATCAATAACTATAAAAAAATTGAAGAAGTCAGTGTGATGTCGGTTTCAAATCCAGTACTGCCCGCATCCATTACATTTACATCCGTATTTATTGTGACGATTCTCGGTATTTTTACATTCATCGTGTTTGAGAATTATATCTGGTATCACATAGCAGCACTGGTTGTTGCCAATATTTTGTTGTTGTTTACTTTGATGAAGAAACTTAAATCAATTTCAGTGCCTTTTAAAAAGAAGGTAATCCCCCGTTTATGGAACGAGCTATAATTATTCAAAATCTTACCAAATCGTACGGAAGGGAGCCGGTACTGAAAAACCTGAACCTCGATGTACCCTCCGGAACTATTTTTGGGTTGATTGGCCCCAATGGCGCCGGGAAAAGTACACTGATTGGAATTTTAACCGGGCTTTTAACGTACGATGAAGGCGAAATTACCATCAACAACCTGGAACTGAACCGCTCGAACGAAATAACGATAAAAAAAGACATTGCATCGGTACTGCAGCCTCCTCTTCTGTTCGAAAATTTCACCAGTATCGAATTCATCAAATATATTTGCGAGATGTATAAAAATGTGCCGGATGACCTCGATGATAAAATCTCATCACTTTTTGCCTATTTCGAGTTAGAGGAGTTTCGAAATGTCCAGGCAAAACAGCTTTCATCGGGGAGCCGTAAAAAACTATCATTTTGTGCTGCCTTACTGGTGGAACCAAAACTGCTGTTCCTGGATGAGCCCTTTGAAAGTGTGGATGTCATTTCCATCGGCAGGATGAAAGCCATCATCAGAAAACTAAAGGAGAATGGCACGTCCATTTTTATAACCAGCCACATTCTGGAAGTTGTTGAAAACCTGTGTGATGATATCGCCATTTTACACAAAGGTGAAATTCTTGCCTATCTCGATTCAAAATCCCGCAGGGAGCTGCAGAAAGACTCATCACTAAGCGAAATTTTTGAACAGTATGTTGATGTAAGCTCTTCGTCCATCGAAGCTTTAGACTGGCTTTGAGCTGAGGCCGGTTTCAAAAAGTTTACATTCCATTTTCTCAAGTTGTATTTTAGAGATGTACAAGTAAAATTTTGCATCTACAATCCAAATCAGTGAGTGAAATAAATATTGCAGTAGTACCAGTGGCCGGAATGGGGACCCGGCTGTTGCCCGCCACCAAATCTCAGCCCAAAGAAATGCTGCCCGTTGGCCGCAAACCGGTTGTTCAATACGTTGTTGAAGAACTTGAGCGTGTTGGCGTAAACAGGGTTCTGTTTATTACAGGCCAGGGCAAGTCATCCATCGAAAACCATTTTGACCTGAACCCCGAACTTACACAGGCTCTCCGTGAAGACGGCAAGGAAGAGCTTTTGTCCGAACTCTCTTTTGTCCGGGCGCCGCTTCAATATTTCTACACCCGCCAGCGGCAGCTTTTGGGATTAGGCCATGCCATTTTATGCGCAGAAGATTTTGTGGGAAGCAAACCTTTTGTGGTTGCGCTGGGCGATTCCATCATAGGGCTGAATGCCAAAAGCCGGATAGTTGACCGGATGACACAATGTTTTAAGGAGAATAACGCCGAAGCTGTGATTGCTTTTGAGGAAGTGCCAAAAGATGAAGTTTTTCAGTATGGAATTGCCGATCCCAAAACCAATGGAGATGTTTTTGAAGTGAACGACCTGGTTGAAAAACCTGCAGTGGATGAGGCTCCCAGCAATCTGGCCATTGCAGCGCGGTATGTTTTGTCGCCCGGAATTTTTGAAGCGCTGAAAGAAACCAAGCCGGGTGTGGGAGATGAAATTCAGCTCACGGATGCCATTCGTCTGCTTTTAAAAAATGGCGGCAAGGTTTATGGAGTGAGATTAAACAGCCTTGAAAAACGGTACGACATCGGGAACTTCGGATCATACTTCCAGGCCTTTGCCGATTTTGCCCTTGCCGACGAAAAATTTGGCCCGGAATTGAAAACCTATTTAAAAAAGATGCTCAATGCAGATCATTCGTAAAAAAGCGTACGCCAGGGCGGGTTTTCTCGGAAATCCGTCTGACGGATATCACGGTAAAACCATCTCGTTCACTGTAAAAAATTTCTCTGCAGAAGTGGTTCTGTATGAATGGGATCAGGTTGAAATTGTACTTGCGGAACAGGATCGAGGTAAATTCAGGTCGGTTTACGATCTTGCGAACGATGTAAAATTGCACGGCTATTACGGAGGTATCCGGCTGATCAAAGCAACCATTAAGGGATTTGTGGATTACTGCGAGAAGCACAACATCAAACTTCATTCGCAAAACTTTTCTATCCGGTACAGCTCCGATATCCCGAGGCAGGTTGGCCTGGCGGGGTCCAGTTCCATCATTGTAGCCACTCTTCGCTGCCTTATGGAATTTTATGATGTTGAGATCCCGCTTGAAGTTCAGCCATCTTTTGTGCTGTCGATTGAACAGGATGAGCTCGGAATTTCTGCCGGATTGCAGGATCGCGTCATCCAGGTGTACGAAGGCCTGATTTACATGGATTTTGATAAAGAAAAGGAAAACTCCGTGAAAGGTTACAAGTGCTACGACTACAGCCGCCTGAATCCCGCACTTCTGCCGCTGGTTTATGTAGCATATCATGACGGGCTGAGTGAGCCGACTGAGATCTATCACAACGATATTCGCGGCAGGTTTTTACGGGGTGAAAACGATGTTGTGAACGCGATGAAACGGTTTGCAGAAATTGCCGCAGAAGGGAAGCAGGTCCTGGCCAACGGCGATCAGGACAAGCTGCATAGCCTGATCAATGAAAACTTTGACCTTCGCCGAAGCATTTCAAGGCTTCCGGAGTGGCAGGTGGAGATGGTTGAAACAGCCAGGGAGTGCGGGGCAAGCGCCAAATTTGCCGGATCGGGCGGTGCAATAGTTGGAACTTACCGTGATATAAATATGCTTGACGAACTGACAAAGAAACTCTCATCCATCGATGTGCGCACTATCATTCCGAAAATAGAGAATAAGCTTGACTGAATTATCCCAAAAAAGTCGTTAGACCTTTTTTGCCTTGCGGATCGATCCCGACAGCTCATTCGTATAGAATGAGTTGTCGTCTCTTCGGGTAAAGTTGTTATTGTTTTGATGACATTTTGGGTTAATTTCAAAGAACCTTCAAGCGTGCGTAAGCTCCTTGAAGCGTTCTTTTGACGGCCATACGGTTACGCTTGAAGGACTTCCGCTATGCTACAGACGCTTCAAGGTCACTTTACACGCGCTAAACATATACCATTGGTCCAATGACAATTTTGGGTTAGTTTCTCCAGTCCTGCTCTTCGCCAGGTTTGTTGTCCAGGATCTCTTCGATTTTCTCCATCACTTTGTCATCCAGTTTTTCCACAACATCCATGGCACTCATGTTCTGCTCTACCTGCTTTACGTTAGATGCTCCTGTAATCACCGTGCTCACATTCTTATTTTTCAGGCACCAGGCCAAAGCCATTTGCGGCATAGTGATACCGAGGTCGTTGGCTATCGGAACCAGCATTTTTACCTTTTCAATTTTGGAACGTCCTTCTTCGGTGTCAAGCAAGATTTCTTTCAGCCAGCCATATTTCTCAAGGCCCAGACGCGATCCTTCAGGGATGCCGTCGTTGTATTTTCCGGTCAGCAGTCCGCTGGCCAGAGGGCTCCAAATTGTGGTTCCCAGCCCGATATCTTTATAAAGCATGTTGTACTCCTTCTCTACCCGGTGCCGGTGAAACATGTTGTACTGGGGTTGTTCCATCAGCGGCGGACGCAGATGCTCCTGCCGGGCAAAATCGTAGGCTTTGCGGATCTGCTCTGCACTCCACTCGCTGGTGCCCCAGTAAAGCGCCTTTCCTTCACGGATCATCTGATCCATGGCCCATACGGTCTCTTCAATCGGTGTGTATATGTCAGGGCGATGGCAGAAAAGAAGATCCACATAACCGGTCTGCATCCGTTTCAGCGACGCCTCGGTACCCTCTTTGATGTGCTTGAAAGAGAGCCCCTTATCGTTGGGACCGTCACCACCCCAAAATATCTTGGTAGACAGCACCAGATCTGATCGCTTCCATCCGGCTTTTTGAATCACTTTACCCATGATCAGCTCGGACGTACCGTTTTCATAGCCCTCTGCATTATCAAAAAAGTTTACACCTGCATCGTATGCAGTCTTCATCTGGTTGTATGCGAGGTCCGTGTCCACCTGTTCTCCGAATGTTACCCATGAACCGAATGAGAGCGCTGATACTTTTAAACCTGATCGTCCTAAAAATCTATATTCCATAATCTGCCAAATTTTATTTGAAAAATTCGTTGTTAAACTTTCTTTGATGAAGTGTAATACATATCTATTTCTATACCAAAGATATGCTATCCAGTATTACAAATTTTTCAAAACTACGCTATTGTTTACACTAAAAGTTTTTGTGCGTATCAGCGATTCTATGATCAACCAGGATTTGATTTGCAGATTGTTTTATGACGACGGTAAAGAAGAACTGCAGCATAGAATTAACCGGACAGCATAATTGAAAAAACCGTTTTGCCCGGCTGTGAATGCACAACCATGCTCCCCCCATGCGCCTTCACAATATCATTTGTGATACTCAGTCCCAGCCCCGTACCCTGTGTGCCCTTCTTCGTAGTAAAAAACGGCTGCAGGATTTTGTCTTTGATCTCATCGGGAATGCCCGGGCCGTTGTCCTGCACTTCGATTAGGATTTGGCCGTTTTCGGATTTGGTGCTCACTGTTAGCTTCGGGCTGTAATTTTCGTCATGCGCAGAGCGCTCAGCGCCAAGCGTTCTCATGGCATCAAAGGCATTATTGCACAGGTTCAAAATCACCCGTGAAAAATCCTCGGCAATCAACGGCACTTCGCCGATGTTTTC
>SLPZ01000156.1 GCA_007131725.1 Balneolaceae bacterium | reverse complement strand
CGCAAACGTCTCGTTTGTGCCATTTCATCTGTGATCATTCGATCTTCACCAAAGATTCAAAAATCAAGTAAACTTCAATTCCATCCGATACATTGAATCCGGCTCAAGTTTATATGCTTCATATTTTTGAGATGAATACTCAGAAAGTTTTTCAAGTATGATTTCTTCCCTTTCATCAAGTATCAAAACACCTTCACAGCCTTCCGGCATTCTGATTTCCAGCTGACGGCTGCCCATTGTGCCGCTGCACGAAAATTCTATCTTTCCGCCTGGCGTGTGGTAATGCAGATTCAGTTTTTCAAGCGTTGCCGGATTCGGCTTGATCTGTACCTTGCCTGTTCCCGGTTCTATAGGCTCAATACCAGCCAGCCCTTGGTATGCGGCATAAAGCGGACCGATAGCACAATGACTATACTGACCGCGGGTATCAGGCTGAATGCTCCAATGCTCCTGCAGGGTGTTATTCAGCTGAACCGAATCCATGTGGTACCACCGGTTTTTGATCTCATGAATGATGGCATCGGATTTACCCGCTTTGCCAAGCGCCCACAATCGCCAGATGGCGTTGGCAGGAAATGAGAGACCCATATTGCCCGGTGGATTCTCCAGCATTTCAATCGAAGCATCCGTTGCATTTCCGGGACATAAATCATGAATCACCGCCATTGCAAGGGTTCTGTCTGATAAACGCTCCCCTCCTTCTTCTGCCGCCCAGGGAAGGTTATCCACAAAGAGCTGATTTTTTTCATCCCAAAATTTTTCAATCGTTATATCCAAAATTGATTGCCCTGTTTCAGCGATGATTTCTGCATTCTCATCATCGCCAATTGCATGTGCAAGCGGAGCCAGGGCATCCTTCATCATCGCTGCCGTGTAGAGATTGAATGGGCACTGTTTATGATGCTGGCTTGCATAACAATCGCTGTCCATCCAAACCCAGGTGAGGCCGAGATCTTCCACCGGAAGTAAATCATCATCTGCCCTCAGCGACAGCAAATAATCAAAAAATCGAAGCAGTCTTGGATATACTTCATGCAGAGCCTCAATCTTTCCTGTATAGAGATAACTGTAATAACAATCAAACACGAATCCGACACCGTGATCGATGATCGGCCCCCACATTGTCAGCCCCATCTGCCTTTGGGGAATGCGCGCCAGGCGATCGTAGGCCGGCCAGGAGTCCATAAAAAAACCATCGAGCGTAATTCCCTGGCTGTACGTGTTTACAAAGCGCAGTGGCAGTTTTCGGTCACCAAATGCCGAGAAAAGCGAGTGCACCTGGTGCCCCACATCACCGCTGTACTGCTGACGCTCCCGCCCCATGCAATCCACCATTAAATCCTGGGCCGAATTGTACAGGGTGTTTATCGTGGCCGATAACACCCGGTTTACCACATCATCAGACGTTTCAACAAACGGAAGCAAATCCCAACCGCTCATCCGCCTCCGAACCCCGACATTGCTGATGGTAACACGTCCGGGTTCTCCGTGAATGTGAAATTGAATAAATCGCAGGCTTTCGTAATCAAAAGTCATAAACTCATTCTTGCCTTCCCGGCAGATGAACCTCGTCCATGAATGCAGGCGGTTGTTCATCAAAAAATTGTCCGGTTCATGCCCTTCCTGGATCATCATCTCCACAACGGTGCCTTCCGGTGCGTCGATGGTGAAAAATGGAAAGCCGACAATCTGTTCATCAAACTCAAACGTCAGCACAGCAGCTTTCGGAGGGTTGATGCTGACTGTATAGGCCCCATTGCCATGATCCCGGAAACTATCCAGTGATGACGGCTCATAGAGATCCGGTGTCACAAATTCAAAATAGCGGTTGGAATCTCCTTTCCATTCCACACCAAAGCGGTCGGCCAGTTTTACATCATTCACGTCAAATTCTTTCATCAGCGGAATAGATCTCTCCCGGATATTACAATCGTCCGGATTAGCCCTGATTTCCTGCTGATATTCATCGTATGGTGAGGAGATGGGCGGCTTGTCGCCAGACAGATCGATCTCTATGGCCGGCAGCCAGTCCTCGTTCAAGTCAAACTCACTGTTTTTCCATCCGTACGGATATTTTCGCGCATCAAACTCCTCCTGGAACGCTCTAAGGTACCATCGTTTATACTGGCCCGGCCTCCAGCTTTCGGCGAGGCTGACCATCCAGGAGTCATCGGTAAGAATGTCTTCTGAGTAGTCTAACCCGATGTTTACGATAAAACCGGGTTTACCAATCGGCCAGGTTCCTTCGCCGATTCCGTAGTAGAGAATCTCGGCGCCAATCACATTTTCGCCGCTTCGCAGAAATGGGGTGATGTCCACCGGATCTGCCTCGGGCTGACGCGGATCGAACGGAGCGGGACCGAACTGCACATATTCTCCGTTCACATAGAGTTTATACCGGCTGTCGGCTAGAATCCACCCTTTTGCTGATGAAGGCACTCTTTCCAGATGAAAGGATTTCCGGAACATAAAGACGGAGTTTTGCAACGTTCTTTCAGACGGATACCAGATCCATTTTGCAGGGGAAAGATCGAGAAGCGGGGAGTACAATTCACTCAATTCGGCAGCACGGCTCAGTGATACCTGTTCATTGCTGGCCGCTCTTGAGCTCATCATTGATAATTGAGACGCCATCAAACCGGCACCTCCAAACATGCTACTTTTTACAAAGTCTCTTCTGGAAAATTTCATGGTCAGTTATTCTTTTTCGTGATTCTGATTAATTCTGAATTGTACTCCTTCTGATCATTTTTTCTTTTTGATCTGTACAGGTTGAGGTGTGATATAATATATACCGAAGAACGGAAAGTCTCCCTGACAATTTGTTGTGATGTGCAGCCGTCATGCCTCAGCGGAAGCAGGCATCTCCAAATGTTGGTACAGGTCAGCCCTTTGCAAGAGGTGGAGATCCCGCATCAGGTGCGGGATGACGTTGGTTAAAGTGCGGGATGACGTTGCGGAGTACGGGATTTTGGACAACCTCAGTTTATCCTTGACGTCAAGTGCATTTTCCACATCTGAATATCGCGGTAGTTAGGATTGACCCGGCTTAACTGACCGGCAACATCAAGGGCTCTCTGATACTCTTCTGCCGATGCATACGCCACGGATGCATTAAACAGACTGTCATGGTCTCTCCTGTCCAGTCGGAAGGCTTCTTCCAGCCAGCCCGCACCTTCGATGTAGTTTTCCATATCAATTAAAATCATACCCAAATTCCGGGCGGCATTATTTGTCGGGCGGATATCAAAAGCCTGCTTATAAAATTCGAATGCTTGTTCAAGTTTGCCTCCCTCCAGGGCCAGCCAGCCGGCAAACCGCCACGCCTCTTCTTCGTACGGTACTACCCTTAGAGCACCCCTGATTTCCCGGATGGCTTCTTCATGCATACCATTCTGGGAGTACCATCGAGCCATGGTGGTTTTGGCTTCTTCCCAGCTTATGTGATCCTGCACATGGTTAATTGCAAGCCGGTCCAGTTCGTTTTCCGGTGTGTAATTTGCAGGGTATCCCTCCGGATCAGGGACATCCACAAACGGCCAGCTATTCATCAAAGCCTGAACACGGTGCCAGACAAACCGGTGATCCAGCTCGGTCAGATACATGGCATCGCGGTAAGCGTCAGGATCCTTCAGCCGGGAAAGGTCAGGGTCAATTCCCGGCAGGCCGGAAACCGCCAGTGCATCGAAAAAGGTTTTTCCCATCAAAAAATAACCCTCGCTGTTCGGATGAAGGTGCTCCAGCATCAGGCCTGAACCGATAATGCCATTTTCTGCGTGTTCTGTCAACGTTTCTTTCATGGGTACGTACCACACACCGTCTCTTTGCGCTTTATCCCGGACGATATCATTAAAAGACGATGGAGCACGAAACCTCAACCCGTCCAGGTCGCGTGCATACTGAAAAGAGTGAAAAGCATTTAAAAACTCTCCCTCAGTGTACTCCCGGTGTGCCTGTTCAAAAACTTCATTGGCAGCAGGGTGATCATCGGTTTCAACCGAATAAAAGGGCGGATGATCTTTCAGATTGCTCACCAGGCTTGAAAGAAAAACAGGCACTTCGTTATCCTGATATTTTTGTAAAATGACATCCAGATTGTTTGAATACTGTCTTTTGCCCGCTTCATACATCTCGCTGCCCAGCGGTATGGAGTGTTCCTGTGCCATGCGTTGCATCAGGGTTCCGGGCTCTTCATACTTGTCGAAACCGGTCAGCCGGTTTAGCGTCCACCCTATTGCATCCCTGAGCATCAAAAAAGTTCTGTAGCGATATAAAATCATATATGTACGTACAAATGCGGGATTCCGTCCGATCATTTCGGCCGAGGCAACTCCCAGTGCGCCATAATATTCGTTTTGGCCGGAGTAGATCATGATGGCATCCGGCTCCTGCTTCAGGATTTCACGGGTTTGATCGTACAACGCATATGAGTTGGTGGCTGTAATCCCCAGGTTCACAACTTCAACATGGCGGCCCGGCAATACATCCTGCAGCATATCGCGGATTACCAGTGAAAACATGCCGTTATAGCCGTATGGAAAACTCTCGGTTGTGGAAGCACCCAGAACAAAAATCCTGAATCCGTTTTCCGGTTTTTCTCTCAGAAAGACATCCCCCCGGCCGGCTTCAAACGTTGTGGTCTGGAAAAAGAATTTTTCGTGATAGTGATGGTTGAGCATCCCGTATTCACCGCCGAACCTCTCAGGATAGATGAACAGGTCAAGATTGCCGCCATAGTTTCCGATTCGAAGCAGCACCTCAAGAAGAACAAGAAACAGCACCGGGATAGAGAAGGTGATGATGCTGAAGATGATTTTCTTTTTCCGGGATAGAGGACGAGCCGGCCGGCCTCTTCCTTTTTTTACTTTGTTTTTCAAAATACCGTGCCTTTCAGGTTAAATAAAGCTTGTTCAGCTTATTTACAATATATTTGCAATATAATGTTAATATCAGGAAAGAACACAGTGGTTCAGGAATGCTTTCTTCTCTTCAAAGCTGTTTGAGGCATCTGCTTGGACCATTTCGGTTGAGCAATTATTATTCGAAACGCAAAAACATACCGTACCTGACGGCACGGATGAAATTTCAGGAAAACCTCTCTTTTTCTATATAAAGATTCTGTCCCCGTGGGCCTTGTACCTTTGGTGACTGTTTCCGGGCAAGATGTAGTCCTCATCGATGACTTACCAAGTATTTGGTTAGGCTTTACGCCGTTACGAACTACACATTAAACCGGAATAAAATCACATCCCCGTCTTTTACGACATAATTTTTTCCTTCCTGCCGCATTTTACCAGCTTCTCTTGCCGCTTTTTCAGAACCCAGCTTTTCAAAATCCTCAAAAGTAATCGTTTCAGCGCGAATAAAACCCCGTTCAAAATCGGTATGAATAATACCGGCAGCCTGATGTGCTTTCGTTCCCTTTTTGATTGTCCAGGCATGTACTTCTTTGGAGTTTGTTGTAAAAAAGGTGATGAGACCGAGATTTTTATAAGCAGCACGTATCAACCTGTCAAGCCCGGAATCTTCAACTCCCAACTCTTCCAGGAACATCGTTTTTTCTTCCGGTTCAAGCTCGGCAATTTCGGCTTCAATTTTGGCACAGAACATCACCAGGTTATCACCAAACCGGCGGGCAATTTTGTTTACTTTTTCCACATATTCATTGCCTGTGTTTATCTCAGATTCTCCAACATTGCAGGCATAAAGCACGGGTTTTTCGGATAGCAGAAATAGATCTTTGTAGATCGTTTTTTCTTCACCTTCAGCCTGGAAAGTTCTGACCGTGTCACCGGATTCAAGATGAGCCGCCAACGCCTCGATCACCTTTACCTCCTCCAAGATTTTTTTCTCTCCGCTTTTTGCCTGTTTTTTAACATTATCAAGCCTTTTCTCTACGGATTCAAGGTCTTTCAAAATCAATTCATCTTCAATAATGCGAATATCGCGTTCCGGGTCTATTGAACCCTCCACATGAATAATATCATCATCATCAAAACACCGTACCACGTGGACAATCAAATCCACTTCGCGTATATGAGATAAAAAAGCATTTCCCTTTCCTTTACCCTCAGATGCACCTTTCACCAATCCGGCGATGTCAACAAATTCAATGGTGGCCGGTATAGTCGCTTTGGGCTTAACCAATTCAGCGAGTTTCTCCAGCCGGTGGTCGGGTACGGGAACAAGCCCAACATTAGGATCAATAGTACAAAACGGAAAGTTGGCCGTTTCCGCACCGGCATTACTAAGTGCATTAAAAAGTGTGGATTTGCCAACATTCGGAAGGCCTACTATTCCACATTTAAGTTTCATATTTTATTGCGTATTAATGATTTAATTATATTATCAATAAAAATTGCAACAGTTTTTATAAGGGATAATTTACTTTATGCAGAAAACCGGATATTCGGGAAAAATTTAATCGAGAGACTCCTGTTGAATAAATTCTGTTTCGGGAAGGACGACAGCGGTTAATTTACCGTAGCCAAGTTCATCATAAACACAACCGGTATCAATCCCAATCATGTTTGGCTTTCGGATGGGGTAAGGTCTTGGAGTATGGCCAAAAATAACCGTTTTTTCCCAGGGGGTTTCAAATGCGTTCAGGTGTTCGCGTCCCCAAAGAAAAAAGTGTTCAGACCGAACATCGATTTTACTTTGTTCCAGGGTTTGATGCGGGGGTGCTCCTGCATGAACGAAAAAGTAGTTATCCGTTTCGTAATAAAATTTTGTTTCTTTATAAAAATCGAGATGTGAAGCGGGAATGTCTGTCACATTCCTGGGATTATTATACGACCTGAGGGTCACATCACCCCCGTTATACATCCAGTTTTGTTTATTATCATCCAGAAGTGCATCGAGCAGCATTTGCTCATGGTTGCCTCTCAGAAAAATACATTTTCTATCGTGGCGCACATCCAGCAAAAAATCAACTACACCCTTGGAATCCGGCCCCCGGTCAATATAATCGCCTATAAAAACATGGATGGCATCCTTATGAGGTTTCAGCTTATTCCATAATGTTTTCAACGAACGAATACATCCGTGAATATCCCCGATTGCTACAAATTTCTTGTTCATTATGTATTGGAGGCTTCGATGAGCCCCCGGCCTTTTTTATTGATTTTATTCTCCTTTTGAAACTGGTTGAGCACCGCATCCAGTATACCGTTTACGAAGTTGCCGCTCTTTCGTGTCGAATATTTTTTTGCCAGTTCTATTGCCTCGTTGATGGTTACTTTCGTCGGAACATCATCAAAATGGAGCAACTCCGAAATAGCCATGCGCAGAATCAGCTTATCTACAATTGCCAGCCGCTGTACGTCCCAGTTTTTTATATGCCGTTCGATAATACTGTCGAAATCAGAAGAATGATCTACGGTTATAAGAAGCAGCTTTTCAGCAAATTTTACGGTTTCAGCATCATCATTCAATAGCGGTTTGATAATTTGTTTGGTAGTATCCTGTGGTTTATTATTTCCCACTTCAACAGCATAAATTGCTTTTAAAGCAGTTTCCCGGGATGCTCTTCTGTTTTGCATACTTTACCTGAAAATTCAAAGATTATCAAAATACAAAGCTTTGCACTTAGCTGAAAGAAGCTTTCCGTACTTTCTGTTGCGATTAAAGTATCATGCTTGGTATATTTGTGTACTTGGGTTCATAGCTCAGTTGGTTAGAGCGCCACGTTGACATCGTGGAGGTCGGCAGTTCGAATCTGCCTGAACCCACTTTAAGGGCTGTAAACCCTTGCAATGCAATAAGTTAGTTTTAATGGTACAAATCAGGGTACAAACAAATTGCCAGTTTTTTGAAAAGAAGTGCAAAAAAAACCTTTTTTTTGAAAGCCTCACTTTTACAACTTTCACCACTTTTCTGGTTAAAATTCTCTCTCAATAGGCCATATGGTTTGAAATTTTTACCGAATTCTGACAATTGTCTTTTTTCGGTATTCTTTATCACATCCGCTATTGACTGTTGAGCCACTCCAAGTATAACAGCAACATAGCACATTTTTTTAAAGAAGTGCAAAAAAACGGGCTTCAAATTTTCGTTTTAAAGCCCGATCTAATCAATGGAAGGGGTTATAGTTGGCCGTCTTTCATAGATATATTGTTCAACGGTCTTTCTGGAACGAAAATATTTTGCTGCCAGATCATCCAAAACATCATAAACACGTTCCCCGGCCTCTTTTCTTTCCAGGTATTCCCTGTATATTTCAATTTGTGTTTTTCTGGATTCCAGAATATCGAAAACGGGCTGGTTCCACTGATTATCATCCAGCACAATTTCAGCCAGTTCAATCAGGCCATAAATATCACATCTGATTTTAATGGATTTCATCCGGCTGAATCTTGAATTTTTTCATCAGGAATTCATCCAGGTTCACATGTTTAACCCCGGCCGGTATCAGTATCAACGTTCTCGGTAAATCCTGCAAACCGTTTTCCTTTTCGTATCGCTCACATAAATGCCTGTTTCTAATCCAGTAGATAGCCTGTTTTTTTGTTTTTGGCTTATCCCTGAAATTCGGTTCAGAATCAGAATATTGGATCACCAAAGGCAGCCGCCGTTTAAGCATCCGATACTGAGCAGCCGAAATGCCGTTCCCGTTGTGGTTTCTTAATAATTCAAATAATCGCATAATTAAAAAAGTTTCAATTTCGGTTTAATCCCTTCTGCATCCAGGGCTTTGTTTAATTCAAATCGGAATTTTTCCGGGCTTTCACTTGGATTGAAATTTCTTTGTACTTCATTAAGGATCTTCATTTGTTTTTCCCATACTTCTACAGAAACCGGGGCTGGAAAACGTGCCCGTGGTTTCTGCGATAAATGTAGTTTTGAAGTAAGATTATGTATTCTCATTATTCTGAAATTTTAAAAGTTTTCAGTTCGTGAATGATGTGCATGGCTGTTTCTTCATCAACTTCTCTGATCAACAGGGTTTCCATAAATTCCAAAAACCGCTCAACATCAGAAACCGGAATCAATCTCTGCTGCTCGATTAGAATCCGCTGGCTTCTCTGCTTTGCAAAAACGAGTTTATCCACAATTTTTGTGATACGTTCCAGATCTTCCAGATCGGCAAAATCTTTTTTCAGGGCTTCAGATGCCAAAATTAGCGCTCTCATCAAATTGATCTCTGCCTCTGGATTTATCAGATCTTCGGAATGTTGGCCGGATAGCTGCTCTATGATTTTTTTCAGAGATTCCCCGGCATGTTCAGAATAAATACCATGCCTGAAATTCGGATGATCGGTACCTTTTCTGCTTTTCCCGCCGTGCATCCGGCAACGTTTCCGGCCGGTTACAGGGAAATTTCTGCATGGCTGGCCGGATCTGGTTTTGGCGTTACATTTTGTTGCTTGCATGGGGTAACAAATTTTTAGTTTATTGCATGGGGAAAAGGAACCCGGCGGACCCACCTACGGAACCGCCGGGCTTTATGCCGCTGGAAACACTGAATAACCAACGGCCACAATCTATTTTTTCCTTTTTTTAGCCCGATCCCGGAACGCAATGGTTCGGCGAATATCAGGGGTATCGTATTTCGCAATTTTTTCCTGCAAGCTCAAAAAGCCGGATCCTACATTTTCCCTTAACTTAGCTGCAAATTCAATTCCAGCGTTTTCATCAGGAAACAATGTTTTCCGGGCCTGCTCTTTCAGGTGCTGAACATCTTCCGGATCAAGGCCACTCAAAAAAGGTTTTCGGGTTACGATCACCGCTACGGTTTCAAGATCCCCAGCTTTCATCTGCTTTCTGATAAATGATAGCCGGGCCTGTTTGTCAGGCAGGCCCTCAACATGCCTCTGAATGTCAGTTGCTTGTTTTGATTTATCCGCCGCTGCTGTAATCTGTATATTGATTTTTTCTTCCAGATTTTGATGGATCTCCAATAAATCATCTTCAGCTTTTTTGCATCGTTCGGCAGCATCATTGTAAAGCTTTTCAGATTCTTCATAGGTTTCAACTGTTGCGGCCGTATCTGTTACTAAATCGTTTATCAGATTGTGCTGCCTCACTGCGTTAAAATCTTCAACATCGCGCCGGGTTGCTTCGGCAACGGGCCGGTATTTTTCCAGAATACGCTTTGCAGTATCGTTTCCATCTGCTTCTTTTTCCAGTGCTTCCAAAGTTCCGGGCTGGAAGTATGATGGGGTTCCAAGCGGATCACCCAAGGTTTTTTCCCGTTGCTGTTTCGCTTTTTTTTGGCCCACGGTTAGTTCATTATCCATTTGTTTGTGATTTTGTTTGTACCAAATATTTATTGGTACTGTTATTTATGGTTTTAGTGTAAATTTATTGGGTGTATGCCGATTCAAACACATCCCATTCAGCCGGATAGCCTCGGGAATCGAATATTTCCCCGGTGAACGGGTTCCAGCCATACGGTGAAAAATCCCTGAGATCGTAACCGATCAAATAATCAGCCAGATCAAAACCTTTGTGCTGTTCCGGCGCTTTCTTTTCCAGCAAATCGGAAACAGAAATTTCCGCAATGCCAGATAATTCCAGGGCTTTATCATTCCACTTTTCAAAACAGCCAATATCCGGGAACAAAACCACTTTCAGGCCCTTCAATGGCTGCATTTTGTATTCATTGATTCCGTTCAATTGCCCGGCTGCCATCCAGGTAAATTGTGGCAAGTACTGGCTGGCAATTATGGCCGTTTTTTCACTTTCTACAATGGCAATCGGTTTATCATCCAGCAAGTGAAGGCCAAAAAAGCACTGAACCAACTCAAAATTTTCAAGTTTGCCGGATCGTATCAATTTTGAATGAATCCAATCCTGAGTATATCCATCTTTCAGCCGGTGGCCGGTATCATCATAAGCCATCATTTTGCCAGATCGTACCTTTCCGCAATTATCCACTTGCCAGAATATGGCCCAGCCGTTCACATCTTTTGAACCGGTGCCCACATGGTAACGCCGGGCCACTGCTTCAGCCCGGTTCATATCCCAGCCCGGCAAGGTTCCCAGCCATTTTACAAAAGTGTTATTCGTGAAATTTCGCTCTGTGGCTTCGATCATCGAAAAAGGCAGGGTACTACATGGCTTTTTTATCTCTTGCTGTGGTGGTGGTGCGTACAGTGCAGAGCTTGCCGATAATCCATCAATATCATTGGGTTTTTTGTGATAGCCACATGAAAGTTCCCGATCACAGCGGCCAATATCTTCAGGCAAGTATTGCCCGGTTTCATTATCAACGTACCGTACAAATCGTTTTTTGCCACAGGCCGGGCAACGGAATTTTTTTGAACCGGTTTCAAGTTGATATTTAAAATCCAGGGTTGTGGCCATTGGTATGAAATTTTTTCATAAATATTACCTTTCCAACATTTTTAACTGCTGTAAAGAAGCCCAACGCTTCCAATCGTTTATGGAAGTTTTTACGGGCAAGTGGTTTCAGCCCTTCACCAAAACAATATTCCCGATAATCCACATATACCGGCTTTGCCTTTGTCCAGTGCTCAGGTGTGGCCTTATAGTTCATTTCCTCAACAAACAGGGCTACAGAATCGCTTTCTTTTCGAAATTCTTTTAGGATGTTATCAGATGCAGCGCAAGGGCTAAACTTGCCCTGTTTCAAAAGATTTTCAAGGCCGGCAAGTACCCAATTAAAAACGCCGGGCAATTCATCCCGGATGATCTTATCTGCCAATTTGGGATCTCTCTTTTCCGGCTTTATGTAAACATTGAACGGAATGATTAAAAAGCGCTCAAAAAAGGCATCTGTATGCTCTACATCAGCCGGTAACGTGTTTGTGTTGAAAGCAAATTTGCAAACGTTCTGAAGCTGGAACGGCTCTTTGTATGGAAGCCGGGCCTCTATTGGTTCGCCGCTTGCAAGCTGTTTGAACGTGTTACTTTGCAGCTTATCCCCTACATCACTGCTCCAATTAATCAATTTATTCACCAACTTGGCCCGGTGGTATCCATTATCATCTGTAAGGGATGAAAGCCCAAAAAACGAAACGTTGTTTTCGCCTAACATGGCCCGGACGATCTCAAACAATACACTCTTGCCATTCCGGCCCGATCCGTATAAAAACAGTACTTTTTCCAGTTTCAGATTCCGGGTGAAAATATATCCCATGAACTCCGCTAAAACTTGCTGGCTCTCTGGATCTGGCAGCACTTCATCCAGGTACTTCTCAAATTTTGGTGCTGTGGCCGCCGGATCATGCCTGAAAGGTAGCTGGTAGGTTAAAAAATCATCTGGATTGAACTCTCTCAGTTCTTGCCTTTCCGGTGTGATCTCAAACGTTCCATTTCTTAGATTTATCAAAATGGTATCATCTGGAATTTTAGGCTCTGGCAAGTGGGCTGTGGCTTCGAATTGCTTAAAAAGTTTATCTTTGAACTCATAAAATCGGCTATCAAACTTTGGAACGCCCATTTTTTCAGCCGCTTTTCCCAGGAAATTGGAAAGATCACTTTCACTAATTACGGCCCAATACTCTTTATTGTAAATGTAGTAATAGGCATGGCGTTTACACAGTGCCCAGGAATTGCGCCGGGCCGTTTCGAGTAGCTTCTCTATGGTTATGATCAAATAATGTTTTTGATACAATTTGGCGCCTTCAGCATCCCCGAAAACCTCACGGTAAAAGTGAACCGGCTTTATTTGCGCCAGTAACTTTTCCAGAACTTTTGCCGGGCCATTTTCGGGCCGGGCTGCTGCCAGTTTTTCGGCCTCTTGAATAATTTCAGATACTTCAATCATTTTTCAGGTTTTTAAAAAATTCTCTTTTAAAATCATCAATGCCGCCGGGCAAGTGATGCAGGAACAAACCACAATAAACCGCAACAAATGTATCAATAGCCGGGGTTTGCATTGTTTTCCAAACGGCTGCCAGGTTGCGGCCATCTCTCTCAGGCTGGTTCATTTTCAATCAGATTATCTTGAAAAAACTTTTCGAGATCGGAAGCTCGAAAGTAAATTTTACGGCCGTTTTGTACGTATGAAATTTGGCCGCTTTGCCTCAAATAGAGTAAATGCCGCCGGGTTACATCAAGCAACTGGCAAACTTCATCAATCGTGTAATACGATTTACGTGTGGCCCGCTGGATGATCTCTGGTAGCTTTTCGGTTACGGCATTCTGAACAGCCTCAGAAATGGCCTTCTGCAATTCTTCTTTTGTTGAAATGTAGGTTTCCATCAGTATTGGTTTGATTTTCGTTTACTGATAGAAACTTAAAACAGGCAGAAATTGAAGTATGGTTAAAGTAATTGAAGTGATTGAAGCTGTGGAAAATCAGAGAATTTTTGAGAGTAGAAGAGTGAAATTCAGCAAAAATTACAATTTGAATCTACACTAACCCATAAATATTAGTATAAACCATTGTTATTTATACTTAAACAAATAGTTGGTACAAACATTAGTACAAAAAAAGCGTGGTAAAAGTGATGAAAGTGAGGTTCCAGAAAAAAGTATTATTTTTTGCCTCTACCATTTTCAGGATCAAGTTCCTCTTTCAGTGCATCTTTCCAAGTTGAAAAAGTAGATTCTGGAACTTTGATTCCAGTGGCCTTAACAACATTTTTCCACCACTTATCTCTACCTTTTTGTTGTTTATAGTGCCTGAGAGTTTTTACAATATCATCGTAATCATGAACAGGGCTGGCATGGCTTCTTTTTAATGCAACCCTTTTTATTGCTGCTTCCACTTCTGGCTCCAGATCCGGCTCTGCAATCTGCAATTTCTGAATTTGATTCTCAATATCCTGAATATCCTGTTTCAGCTCTATGATCTCCCGTTCTCTGTGATTTCTGAGATAAAAAAATGAATGCACTACATCCATTTCATCCAAGTGTTTATCACTCTCTTTTTCTGATTTTGCCTGTTTTAATATCGTGTGTAGATGATTCAGGGCGGTTCGGCGGGTTTCAAACTCTGGCAATTCATTATATTTTTCATCAGTATGAACCCGCTCCAGTTGATAAAGCCTATCCCTGAGTTCAGTAAGCCGGTTTTGTAGTTTTCTTTTTTCGTTCATGAGTACAGATTTTGCATTGATTTATCGAGTAATTCTTCATCAAATGATTTGAGATAATCCTGAGTAACAGCCAGATCACTATGGCCCAGGGCTTTGCTGATTGAATACAGATCCATTCCTTTTTTCAGCCCAAAATGTGCCCAACTATGCCGGGAAACGTGAAAAGAAACGTTTGCCTGAATTCCGGCCTCTGCTGCTATATCTTTGAGTTTCAGATTTACCTGTGCATTTTGGGAACCAATTTTTTTCCTGAGTTCCATCGGGTCAGCATAAACTTTATCCAAAATCGGAAAAATCAGATCTGCTGGTTTGGAATCCGGCTTTCGATATAGCTCCAAAATCTTTTCCATTGGTTCAAGCTGCTGAATGGATTTCTTTCCGCCGGTTTTGTGCATTGTGTATTGCAAACGGCCATCAACGATGTTTTGCCATTGAAGCGTGGCAAGATCACCAAACCGGATTCCGGCATTGTAAAACGAGTACATGAAAAAATTTCTAACATGCCAGATGAATGATTCGGGTTCCAATTCAAGGTTTTCAATGGCCCGGATCTGTTCAAAGGTAAGTTTGGTTTTTGTATCTCCGTTACCGGCCTTCACTTTATCAACTCCCAAAAACGGATTGTGTTTAATTTGTTTGGTTTTGATCATCCAATCAGTAAAACCTTTCACTCTCTGCAATTTCTTTCTTACGGTTCGGGGGCTGTTCCCGGCCGGTTTCCCTTTTTTATCCTTCATGGTTTGCAGATAGCTTTGAAAACCTTCAAGCCAGGCAGCATCCATTTCATCAATGGTACTGGAAGCCGAATTTTCCCGGATATAATTTTCAATGTTGCCGATCACAACTTTAAAATGCCTGTGTTCCCAATATCTGTTATCAGCTTTCAGCCCGGCCCGGTACTGTTTCGCTTTTTCAACTATTCCCCGGATTTCCTTTTTTTCGGGCTTATCTTCTGTTTCTCTCAGAAGCCGATCGAGTGAAAGGTTCCCGGCAAGTTCCAGGGCATCCCGCTTCTCAATGTATTTGGTTCTCAGTTTTCTGAGTTTATGATTCCAGTTTTTTTCAACTCTTTTGTAAAAATCGTATCCCTTTTTGCTTTTGGTTACATTGATAGGATTTTCCACATCTTTGGTAAAGCAATCCGGTGGAACAGAAATTTCAGTAGTTCGATATTTACTTTTTCGGTTTTCGGTAAATCTCAAATAAATCGGGATCGTGCCATCTTCTTTTCGCTTTCGCTTCAGTTGGGAAAATTTGATTGTAATAGCCATGTGGGTTTGAATGGATTCAATGGTTTGGTACAAACAAAAGGTACAAACAAAATTTGTATTTTACTACCCAAAAGATAAGAAGCCGAAAACAGAATCTGCTTTTAAAGGCTTTTAAACGGGAATTTTAAAGAAGTGCGAAAACGTAAAAACCAATCTTTGAATCTGCCTGAACCCACTCCTTCCTGCTAAAAGCATTAAAAATTTTTGATATAGAATTTTTATCTATTTTCATATTAACCAGTTATCTCTGTCTCGCTATGTACATATCCCGGTAACCTTCCTCATCTCTCTGGCGAAAAGCTACATGCCACCTGCCTTTATACATAAACAACTGCCTTGATACTCCAGAACTTGAAGTAAATCCTGTAGAAAAGATATATTCAGGGTCGCCATCCAAATCATCTAATGTTTCCCCGTAAACCAGTCCGATCGCCCGTTTTTCCGGGTTATCCGGATCACGAATATTTCTGACCGTGTACCATTTCCCGGCATAATAGATGGGCATGGGCCTGTGAACTGCCTCTCGAACAAATTCCCAGCCTTCAACAGGGTCTTTGGAGCGAAGGATAAATGTAAAACTCAACTCCCGGTTTGTACTGCCACCAACCATCAGGTAAATATATCCTTCATGAAAGGTTGCGCCGTAAGCATAGACCCTTCCCTGCCGGGTAATATTTCTAATTTCTGAAAATGTTTCGGGATGAAAAGCTTCCATATCTTTTATATGAAAAAGGGGCTCGTCTTTCGACAGATATTCCCAATTCACCAAATCCGTTGATTTTGCCACACCCAAACCCGGCGGCCGGGATACTTGTCGTTATCTCCGCCCTCGGCAAAATCACCGTAAAAACAGTAAAACAGCTCATGTTCCGGATGCCATACCAGTGCGTAAGGATTTGTGCGGTCTCTGCCTTGCCATGCTCTTTGCGGTTCATCAAATACCGGATTATCATAATAATCTCTCAGGTTCCAGTATTCATCAAATGCCATTAAGCTGCCTGCCTGTGTGCGCGAACCTGAGTAACCACGTTCACCATATATTTTAAAATATTTATCATATTCAGACCAGGCGTCGTTGTAAAAAAGAGCAAGATTATTTTCGGTCAGATAGAAACCGACAGGATCAATTTTACGCTGGCCAATGGTCTGACTATGATGTACAATCGGGTTGCCGTTATTGAGCAGTTCCCAATCTTCTGGGTTGGACGAAGGAGGATCAAAACTGTGATCGGTCTTGATGCCGTGAATGTTAGCCATACCTGGCACATGGCCGGTAACAGGAGGAGTATGTTTCAGTTCTTCCTGGCCGTTTTCCTGAAATGGCAGACTGATTAAAAAAATAAAGGCCAGAATCAGAATAAGGTTCTTTTTCATCGGAATAAGTAGTCTTTGTTTTTTAACAGTTCTGTTTAATCTTTGATGGTTATTGGTGATACTACTAAATCATGTAAACTGGCAATTGACAGTTGGCAGTTGACAACTCATTTGGATAAATATGGACAGTAAATGATCTTTCAAAGCAAATAAAAGCAGATATTAAACTTCATAATCAAATAATAAAATTGTCAACTGACTACTGCCAAATGTCAACTAATAAAAAACCTGTTTAAAAATTCTCGCCCTGTTATCTAAAAAATTATTTCGTAGCGCCGAATAACCCTTGATCTGAATCACAAATATAAACGTTAGTTCGAGATAATATCGTTGAATTTGGTGATATAAAGTTGTTGTAATTCAAAAAGGGAAGTACCCAAAAAGGGCGTCATCCCGCACTTGATGCGCTCATTTGTTGAACACGTAGCGATAGCGGAGTGAAATCTCCGGCCGTTGATATAGTCAGGAGATGCCAGCCTGTCCCTTTCGGGAGATCAGGGTCCGGCATGACGAAATTGATGATGTTTTGGCGATTCAGCCTATTTCACCAGAGTAATCGTACGGATTTTTACCTGATCACCAATCTGTAGCCGGCAAATATAAACTCCGCTTGCCTGTGCTGATGCATCCCACCGGATGTAATGTGAACCGACCTGTTGATGTTCATTTACCAGAGTTTCAATTCGGCGTCCAAGCATGTCATACACATCCAGCCTTACATCACCTGCTTCCGGAAGTTCATAACTGATGAGCGTTGTGTTGTTGAACGGATTCGGATAGTTTTGAAAAATTTCTACCGCCTGCGGATAACTGCTCTCTAAATCTTCATCCCCGATATCGAATCCTTCAACGCGGATATTTGTGACAGCCATTTTGGATCTCTGGCCGCTATCTTCATCGAGACGCACATCTGTGTAATAATAACGCCAGAGCAGTTGTACATAGGCTTTATCTTCCGCCTCTACGGGCAGCCGAACCGGCCCTATTTGACTGCGGTGTCCCGCTTCCTCGTGGCGCTTGTATTCAACCGACTTGCCATTTTCATCAAGCAGGTCTTTAAATGGCCCGTCGCTGCCAACCCGGTATTGCAGCCGGAGGTTATACACCCTGGAGTTGGGGCGTACGGTCATCCCATCCCATTGCACCTGGATGTTTCTGATACGCCGGGTATTTAGAGCCAAAATAGCTCCCCCAAGACGAGTGTTCGGGTAACCCACGTTGGCGTTGCTTGTGTTGATAAAAGCAAAACCATCCTCTCCCAATCCGTTGATGCGGGTACGCGAATCCAGGTTGTAAACTCCGCCCGTAAATCCTGCAATGTCGGCACTCAGGCCGGGGTCTTCCTCATCCATAAAAACAAAAACCATACTTTCCGGATACCCGGCTTCCGGTTCATCAACAGGCCAATCATCAATGATGCCGGATGGCCATTCATTAAATTGATAGTGTCCCTTACGCAGCGAATGTGCTTTTGGAAACATTTCTGCTTCTTCATCCGGGTAAAAAACAGCTTTAACCTTCTCAGCTCCTGTCAAGTTAAGTGTCAGTTTTGGATGATGATATCGCCGTTTTTCTCCTTCCCAGTGCGAAAAACGGTAGCCCGGCAAAGGATGTGCTTTCAAAACTACCGGCACTTTCTCCGAGTAGATTCCGGACCATGGCCAGGGATCTGCAGTAACTCCGGGTGTTTCCGGTGTAATATTTATAGTATTGACCTGGACAAATCCGGCTGCAGGGTCGGAAACATCAACGTTAAGTCTTGAAAATAATCCAAGATTAAAAAAATCTCTCAGGTGAGTCCTCGCATACCGCGGGCGTTCTTCTGCAAACGGCAACAGGCGGTTGTTGATCAGGTATTTCCACCTGTCAAAATGGTGCCAGTTACGGCCGGAAAACCACCGTTCAAGATGTTCTTCCATTTCCGGTTCAATGGCGCCGGATACTTTTAAAACTTCCTGCTTCAACCTTTTCGGGAGGAATGCAGTATTCAACTGATCGAGATATCGCGTGATGAAATCGTGCCTGAACTGTTCGTTTTTTAGAAGTTCCCGAAAAAGTTCGGTTGACCACGGCGGATTGGGCCAGCCGGGCCCGTCGTCTCTTGCCGCAAATTCAAGGGTGTTATGGTCGGGCGGTGTGCAGACATCATTGCCGGGTTCGCAGCCTGAATAGAGATGAAACCCAAAATCCATATCCACAACCAGCCAGCGCCAGCGTCCGTCCTGCCCAAACGGGGCATTCGGTTCAAATTGATCCGTACGGTAGCGCCAAAAATCGATGTTATTTCCCGGCCAGTCCGTATTAGCAACAAAAATCTTGGCAATCTGGTAATCGATGTAGTTTTCAATATCAATGCGGGTGTTGATATATTCGTAATGCCGGCCATCTTCCAGGCCGTGCTCCCTGATAGTTTCCAGTGTTTCCCTGTAATGCCTGTTATCGCCCTCTCTCGCCCATGCATTGCCGGTCAGCAGGTCGATGTTTTCCGAATCCACTCCGTACTTGCGTGCCAGGAAATGTTTATCATACCGCTCCCGCATGTTATGAATGCCCCAATATTCACCATTGATAAACACGATGTATGGCCGGTATGCCTGCGTGTCCATGTTCATGTGTTTTACAATTCCCTGCATAAGCGGATCATGCAGCATCGCTTCCGGCCAGTCGTTACCGGAGTTGCGAAGTATCAGGCGGTTAAACTCAGTATATGGCTCATCAGGAAACAGCTGGTGCCTGAACCGGCTTTCTCCGTAATTACTGCGTGAATAAAGCCGCAGTGATTTCATGGGATGGGCCCGGCTCCAGCCTCCGTGTATTCTCACTCCGATATCATGTCGTAGATCGGCAGAAACCGACTCAGGCTCAAAAAGCTCGAATGATGTAACCCGCTCCCACTCAATTCCTCTTTGGCCATGATTTGCACTGGCATTTCCATCGGTATTAAAGGGATTTAGGTTATCATAAATTTTTCCGGGCACATAAATTCCATTTTCATAATCAAAAAAATCATCTTCCTGGACAACCAGCGAGATCACAGGCAGTGAAAACCGTGAGCGCACTTCCGGTGATACAAAATAGGTGTGGGTTTTTACCGGAGATACATCACCATTTACAACGGCAATTGCACGTACAACTGTTCCCTTAAAAACGGGCCGACGGGGAAAATAATAGGGTTCGGATTCCTGCTCAAACCTTGTCTGCATTCTGCTGAAATAGTTCTCTTCACCGGTTCTGTTGTAGATGGGTATGGGAGAATGGTGTTGATAGTTGTGTGTGGTATACAATTTTTCAAGAAGCGTCTGCTGATTGCTTCGGTACCGGTCCATGTGGTAATAGGTTGTTCCTTCCAGATTATCCGGATCGGGAATGGATCCATCCAGTGTATAGTAAATGCGTGCATCTGGGTGGGGATGAGAAAGCTCAAGCTCAAAATCATCGGTATAAAAACCGCCGGGCGCTGAAAATTGAACCGGTTCAGATAAATTTTGAGCTGTGACACTTGCTGCGATTCCATAAAAAAGCTGAACAGCAAACAACAGAGAGATATATGATAGCAGCCGAAATATAATTGCTGAAGAATTCATTCCGAATCCTATTTATAAAAATACGATGACATTAAAACCGCATATTGTTTTTTCGCCGAGTCTCACAGATGAACCTGCTGAGTTATGCTGATTATTTTACATGAATTTGCGTGAAACAAATGTTTTGCAATTGCTCAAGTAGTTTTAAGAACTACATAGTAGCCTTAATCTCTGAATGGTGAAACATCAGCACTACTGATACTTAATCAGCAAATCCAGCAATTTACGATCCAGTTGATGCCCGTACCAGTCTTCGTAGTCCACATCTTGGCGGCCGGAGTTCATGATTCCAAAACTGCCGGAAAACTCCCACAAGCCGTACCCGATTCCGTTTGATGTCAGGATGTCGAGTGTGTCTTCAAACCACGCGAGGAACACATCGTGCGGTGTTTCGTTGTAGCATCCCAGCTCGCCGCAATGCACACCAATTCCCTGGTTTACAACCTCAATCCAGGGTGCATAATGTTCTTCGAGCATTTCGCGGCTGAAGTAGCGGTCACCCACCTGGCCCGGCCATTTGGGTTCGGGAAGGGCATCAATATCAGCGAAAGCCCACGGTGCACGATAGTGAGAAATCTGAGCAGGATAATAACCGCGGTTGCTCTTTGCGATACCGAGATCAAGCAGTTCAGGCACTACGGTGGTTCCCACATCGTTGCCGCCTGCTATTACCAGGTGGTTGGGATTAGCGGAGTGAATGGCTTCCGTTGCCCCTTTTGCCACTTTACGGTAAACATCATTCGGAATAGAAGAAATCGGCGAATGCTGGTCGTTCGGATCGTCTCTCATGGCGGGTTCATTCACCAGGTCAAAACTGATTTTCTCGGGTGAAGTATTCCGGTATCTCTTAGCCCAGAATTCCCAGTGATAGTTAAACGCTTTTTGAGCTTCTTCATCAACCCAGAGATTATACGGCTCATGGAATCCAGCATTGATGCAATATCCGGGCGCGCGGTGGAGGTTCAGGCTTACGTGCATGTTGTATTTGTGCGCCATCGCTACAAGCTCATCTATTCGCTCAACTTTCTCTTCGCTGATGTTATACACCTCTTCCGGTGTAATATGCCGGCTTCGGTCAAACTCTACATATAACGGGTATGCCATTGGTATCCTCACAAAGTCGAAGCCCCAATCCTGCATCCATTGAAAATATTCCTCTGGAGTTGCCGGACGGGGATTATCAGGATCATGTGAGAAAAAGTCGAGAAGGTTAAAGCCGCTCCACTGCGGTAAAGTTACTCTCTTTCTGGATGTAGCAAATGCAGATGTGCCGGTAAAACCAATTGCTGCGGCTGCCAGACCTGCTGTTTTCAAAAAATCCCTTCGCGACTGTTTAACTTCAATTTTCATTTTGACAGATGTTTGATTAAGAGTTTGCATTCTTCTTCTATATATACCGGAAATTTCATGTTTACCCTCAAATATTTTTTCGTAAAATAGAGAGACAATTTCATGTGTGAGCTATTCCGGTACTAACTTAATTTGAGTTCGGGTTAAGTAAGAATGATGATAATTGGTTGAATGCGTCATAAAGAGCGCAATCCCGACGCAGTTCAGGCTGGATGAAGTCGAAATATGGAGTTTTCGACTTCGTTCCGGCCAAAAACGGCCGAAACTGCGCGTAAACTGACGAGTCCTTATATTTTTTTATCGCACTCACAATAACTTAAGATAAAGAGCCGCTCAAAGATAAAATCTACTCTCTGTGATGATTATTTGTAAGGGTAATCAATACCTCACAGGTAATAATTTAAATCCTTGAATACTGCTTTTATTGATAAAACTAAATCACGCCGATTGCAGGATTATTGCCGCAAACTGTACCTGACAAATAGAACCAATACATTAACAGTCTTTATGAAACAGCTTTTAGTTTTTCTTATTCCGTTATTTCTTTTCTCAACATTGTGCAGATAACGATACCCTACCTGAACTTTTTGAAGCCACACATACTGAGAGGCCAAGGATTATTGTCACTACCGATGGCGAACAAGATGACCGTGATTCTTTCGTACGATTTCTGCTCTACACAACTGATTTTGACATAGAAGCATTGATCTACACTAATTCTATGTGGCACCCCGAAGGCCAGGGCACCCAATGGATGCATGATTATATAGATGTGTATGAAGAAGTTTATGAAAACCTGGTTGTACATGATGAAAATTTTCCAACAGCCGATCACCTGCGGTCGCTGCTCTTCGTTGGGCAGATGGAAACAATTGGTCAGGAATCAGTAGGTGATGAGATGGATACTCCCGGATCCGACAAAATTGTAGAAGTTTTACTGGATGACGATCCGCGGCCGGTTTGGCTGCAAGCCTGGGGAGGGCTGAACAATATTGCCCAGGCATTATACAGAATCCGGGAATCGCACCCCGATCAGCTCGATTATGCCGTCTCCAGGGCATATATCTACGCCATCGCCGAGCAGGATGATCTGCGGGAATGGATGGCCTCGGAATTTCCGGATGTAAAATATGTATTGAACCTGCACCAGTTTTGGAGAGTGATTGCCTATTCATGGGACCGGCAAAATCCTCACCAAGATCACGAAATCTATAGTGAAGAATGGGTTTCAGAATACATCAGCAGTGTTGGGCCGCTTGGCGGGCTCTACCAGGCATCAGTGCAGGAAGAGGGAGATTCGCCAGCTTTTTTCCATGTGATTGATACCGGGCTTCGCAGCACCGAAAACCCCTCCTGGGGTGGCTGGGGAGGCCGTTTTGAACGAACCGGTGAAACCAATTTATGGGTCGATGCAGAGGATAACGGCGACAACACCAAACCGCTCTGGAGATTCATCATCCCTCTGTCTGAAGATTTTGCTGCCAGAATGCAATGGACGGTCACACCCGATTTTGAAGATGCAAACCATCCCCCCCGTCGTTCGCCTGACTCACCCATTTGACCTGGAAGCCGCCGCCGGTGAAACGGTCCAACTGAATGCATCCGAATCCTACGACCCGGATGGAGATAGTTTGAGTTTTACCTGGTGGCAGTATAAGGAAGCCGGCAGTTATGATGGCGAGGTGGACCTCGAATCACCAGAATCAGAAATCACAACAGCCACAATTCCGCAGGATGCCAATGCCGGAGATACCATTCATATCATCTGTGAAGTTCAGGATGATGCCGACTTGCCCATGACCCGTTACGCAAGAGTTGTGATTGAAGTGGTGGATTAAGGGCAGAACCAAGACTTCCGAAGTCTTTTATGTCTCAAATAAAATATAGCTCATTTTTTCAATCATAACTCTACTCAGTGCTATAGAAGACTTCGGAAGTCTCAATTCGGGATGAGGTCTAGAAACCGAATGAAGTATAATCAACATAAAATTCGTCACAAGAGATATGCCTGTGCCATTTTCTTTTTCTCTCACCAAGGATACCGCCGGTATTCTTTTTGTGATGAAGGCATGCGTAAATTCTGATTACTTCATTTTTCTCAATCATGTAAAACACAGAATAGGGAAATATTGCTACTAATCCGGCTCACTGCGTCGGGTTGGAGCGGATGGATCTCCACGCGATGGGAAAGAGTCAGAACAGGGAGTTCCCTCGATTTCGTCCCGCCTGAACTGTAGCGGGACTTCACTTCGGGATGACAGGGGGATGTTTTTTTAGGGGCGGCGCATCAGGCCCAGAAATTGATTTATGGAATTGTCTGGCACCACCTCTCGAAGGTATTCTCCATTTCGGCGGACTTGAAAAATATAGCTCTTGGGAAAGACGTTGTGCCCGCCGCCCCTGACTAAGGTGCAGCCTGTCATCCCGACTGAACGGAGTGAGCGGAGGGATCTCCCCGCAATGGGTTGTAGTTAGAAAGTGGAAAATTCTCGACTTTGGAAAGACATACCATTTTTCGGAATGCCACTACCCCGGATGCACCCACGGGCTGCGGTACTCCCGTTTTAAAAGTGCCGTGGCTTCGGGATTGTTCCGAATGGTTTTTTGCCTGTCATCCCACTGAACCACACTTTCGGTTTCATACGAGATGGCTGCAAGCTGTACCGCGGTGG
>SLPZ01000268.1 GCA_007131725.1 Balneolaceae bacterium | reverse complement strand
CTGGATGGGTGAGAACCTGCGTACCACACACTATCAGAATGGAGATGAAATTCCCCAGGTTGATGGAGTTGAATGGGGAGCACTGGACACCGGTGCCTGGAGTTATTTGCAGAATAATGCGGCCAATGCTGAAACTTACGGGAAACTATACAATGGTTTCGCAGCCGTTGATGAGAGAAACGTATGTCCGGCAGGATGGCGTGTTCCCATAGATGAAGACTGGGCTGTTCTGGAAACCACCCTTGGAATGCTGCAGGATGACCTTGATGAATTGGGTGCCAGAGGTGCTGAGCAGAATATCGGCGGAATGTTAAAACAACCGGGAACCCAGCTTTGGAATTTCCCTAATACCGGTGCGTCTGATGACTACAACTTTACAGCCCTTCCGGGTGGCAGTCGTGATTCAACGGGAATTATTCAAGTGACATCTGGTGAGGTTGGTAAATGGTGGACGGCAACAAGTGTTGAGGATGAAGAGCTCTTTAACAGAGAACTATACTTTGACAGCACGGCAATCTACCGCGAAGAATCCGCAATCAGAGCCGGCCATTCCATCCGCTGTGTGCGAGAGTAAGCATTTTGGTAAAGATTGGGTAGCAATAAAAATGAGGGCCTTAAACAAAAGAGGCTCAAAGTTAAAAAAACTCTGAGCCTTTTATTTGAGCGGGAAAGGGGATTCGAACCCCCGACCCCCACCTTGGCAAGGTGGTGCTCTACCACTGAGCTATTCCCGCTTAGTGCAAGACTTAAAATATAAAACCTTTAACGGTTCCTTTTCAACACTATTTTTTAATTTTTTCGAAAACTTTTGGCGACGTTATACTCTGGCGAATGGCCTCATCATCCGGTATTACGGGCTTGTCGCGGTATCTGTCCACAATACAGACGAAACCGAGCGGCTCATTCCGGTCCGCATGAAACTGGTGAATCGTTCCGGGAGCGATGTACACTGTATCGTGCAGGGATAATGTGTGCAGTTCATCATCAAGAATAAGAGTGCCTGATCCCCGGATGATAATCACACTGTGCGGATGGCGGTGATGTTCGAGTGAGGAGTATCCGCCGGGCTGAATTTCAAAATAGCGGGTCTGAAAATTCAGTTCGGGAATATCATCACCAAGAAGTGAAAACCGGTGCACATCTTTGAAATTTTGGGTGTGGGTTTTGTACACTTTTTTCTCTACACCCTCCCAGTTATAATGATCGGCCTTAATCACTTTGGATTTGCTCATTGGATGCCTCCATCGAGGGTTTTCTGAAATTCTTTTGAAGCAGCTTCAATTCCTTCTTTCTGCTGATATAAATTGCCTCCAATCAAAAAAATTGTCTCATTTCCGTAAAGTTCCTGCATTTCCGGTACTGAATCTAAATGAATGCCGCCTGCCGGAGTGGGAAAACTTTTGCGAATTCCGCCAAACGGATCAGTCATGCACTTGTGCAGCTGTCGGCAGGTTTCTTTTGTAAAAGCAAAACGTCCAACGGCATTCGGGAAAATGATACTGTCTGCCCCGAGAGCGCGCCACAATTTTCCGTAATAAAGCCGGATTGCCAATCCCTGGTGCTGTTGTAATATAAAGCTGCCTGAAAATGCAGGATGAGCCATGACCGGGAGCCTTTTTTCTCTGGCGATTGTATGTATTGCCTCAAGGCCTGTCAGTTGCGGGCAGATCAGCACACCATCCGCACCAAGATCAGCTGCCTGGTGAAATCGTTCCAAAACTTTATCGGGCGAGGTGGTGATATTTGGGAAATAAAACGTTTTTTTGCCGGACACCTGCTCTGCTTTCCGAACAGCTTCTGCACAGGAGGCCACCCTCTGTTTAAAAGGTGCCGAAGGCTGATCAGCCAGTCCGTGGTCGTCTTTGATGATATCCATGCCGCCGCAGGCAAATTGGTAAGCACGTTCGGCAAGATCGGAGGCACTCAGCCCAGCCGGTTTTAATGCCGTGCAACTGAGCGGGCGGCCATAAGCGTTCAGAGATTTCCTCAACCCTTCAATCCCAAATGCCGGACCGGAAAATAGCTTTCTGAAGAGCAGGTCATCAACATCCTGAACCATGATGCCTTCGAGCAGCGAAATATTTCCATAAAGAACATTCAGAAACTGTGTGATGTCGTCCCCGATTATGGAAAATGGAAATGAAATTTGAGTGATCCATTGCCCGGGTTTTTTCTCTTGAAGTGAAAGTATTTCAGCAAAAGAAGATGCCGCCTTAACCGGAACAGTATCCGGGGGCATTTCCACAGTCTGTTCTATCCGGATGCGATCAGCCATTATTTCGGCCGATTCTTTTGAATCAGCCGAAATTTGATAGGTTATGGTAAATCGATCTTCACGGTTCATCAGTCCAAATTACCGGATGATCGTCTCGTTTCGTTTCGGCCCGGTTGATATGATGTTGAACCGCACACCGGTGTACTCTTCAATAAAGGAGATATATTCCTGTGTTTTTCCCGGAAGCTCCTCAAATGAAGAGAAATTTTTAGTGGTTGTTTTCCATCCTTCAAAAGGTTTGTAGACCGGTTTCACTCTGGCAACTTTGTCGGTTTCGATCGGGAATGCATCGGTGGTTTCTCCGTCGAGTTCGTAAGATGTACAGATTTTAATTTCATCAAAATCGTCCAGTACATCCAGTTTGGTGAGAGTGAGTTCGTTCATCCCGCTTAGGCGAATGGCGTAATTCAGTGCAACCAGGTCGAGCCAGCCGCATCGCCGCGGACGTCCGGTGGTAGCTCCAAATTCCTGCCCGTTTTTTCTCAGTTTTTCACCGGCATCATCGTTCAGTTCTGTGGGAAACGGGCCATTGCCAACCCGTGTGCAATACGCCTTGGTGATTCCCATTGCGTGTGTAATGGCCATTGGCGGTATGCCGCTTCCGGTGCAGGCGCCACCCGCTGTGGGAGAAGAGGAAGTCACAAAAGGGTAGGTTCCGTGATCTACATCCAGCAGGCTGCCCTGTGCCCCTTCAAGAAGAATGGATTCTCCTTTTTGAAGTGCATCATGCATAATTTTGGTTGTATTACTGATGTAAGGTTTCACCGTCTCGATTGCCGGTTCCAGTTCGGCGATCATTTCATCGGCATCAATGGGTTCTTCGCCGTAAACATTTACGAGTGCCTGATTAATGTCGTTCAGGTTTTTTTTGATTTTTTCATTGAGCGAAGATTTGTCCAGTAAGTCGCATATGCGGATGCCAACTCTTGAAACCTTGCTTACATAAGCCGGGCCGATTCCTCTTCCCGTGGTGCCGATGGCATCACTGCCGCGGCTTTTTTCTTTCACCTTATCCAGCACTTTGTGGTACGGTAGTATCACATGCGCAGCGCTGCTGATAAACAGCCGATTTTCGAGATTCACACCGAGGCTTTCAACTTCTTCGATTTCATTTACGAGCGAAATCGGATCGATCACCACTCCGTTTCCGATCACACATTTTGAATTTCCGTTGAACATCCCGGATGGAATCAGGTGTAATACGATGGTTGTGTCATCAAATTTAAGTGTGTGCCCGGCATTGGCTCCACCCTGATAGCGAACAACGTAATGAGCATCTTTGCTAAGCAGGTCAACAACTTTTCCTTTTCCTTCGTCGCCCCACTGGGCACCGATAACAATTCTTACTGGCATATTTTTCCAAAAAAAAGGAGGTGCGCAAACACCTCCATGAATTAATCTTTAACAACTGTCATGTGGCAGTATTACTTCTCTTCGAATGACTGAACTGCTTCATCCAAAGATTTGTAGTGCTTAAAAACGGTAATGAGTTTTGTGATAATGAGCAAGCTCTCAATTTTGTCGGTTGCGTTTGCGATACGCAGGTCGCCGCCCGCTTTTCTCATTGTGGTGAGTGCGCCAATCAGCATACCGAGCCCGGACGAGTTCATGAATTTCACTTTGCTGAGATCTGCAACAATGTTCGTTTGCTTTTTTTCAATCAGTTCATGAAGCTTCTCGTTCAGGCTTACCGCATCGGGGCCGCCCATCACATTTCCTTTAAATTCGATCACAACGCAGTTATAGCGTTCGGAAACATTAAAACTCATATTTTAAACCGTTTAGTTGTTAGTACTGCCTTTTATGATTTTGCTTTCATTGCTCTTTTCTGAAGCTCCACAACAAGTGCACTGGCAACAAAAAGAGAGCTGTAAGTACCTAAAATAATTCCAAGTACAAGAGCAAATGCGAAGCCTTTAAGAACTTCTCCACCAAAGATAAACAGCACGCTTACCACAAACAAGGTGGTAACAGAAGTAACAACGGTACGGCTCAGGGTGTCATTCAGGCTTTTGTTGATCATATCGGTAAAATTCATGGTTTTGTAAATAATTGAATTTTCCCGGATACGGTCAAATACAACCACGGTATCGTTCAGCGAGTATCCCACAATGGTGAGGAAAGCCGCAATAATTGCCTGGTCGATGCTGACGTCAAACGGGGCAATTTCTCCCATGATAGTGAAGATACCGAGTACGATAAGTACGTCGTGGGCCAGGGCTGCAATCGCACCTGCCGAGAAGTACCATCCTTTAAACCGGATAAAAATGTAAATAAACACTACGGCCAGGGCAAAGATAATGGAATATAATGCTCCTCTTCTCAAATCATCGGCAAAACGGGGACCCACGAGGTCGGTTTTCTGAACCGTTACCGTGCTTCCCGGGTAGATGTTTTCGAAGTTAGCCAGGAGTGTTTCCCGGGTTTGGGTTACGTCTTCTTCTGTGTCGATACGCAGCAGAATTTCCCGGTCTGAACCAAAAAGTTTAATTTCGGGTAATGTTCCCAGGGGTTCCTGCAGTTCTGACCGGAGTTCTACCACATCAACCGGTCGGTCAAATTCAAACACAAATTCCTGCCCGCCCCGGAAGTCAATTCCGTAGTTCAGACCCATTGTAAAAATTGCTATGAGCGAAATAACAATCAGTCCGCCGGAAAAGAAATAGGCGATGTTATGTGCTTTGATAAAATCAAAATTGGGTGTTTCAAACCATCTCATAATTTAATACCTGTTTGTTTTTAAAATTCTTGATTATTGAATCGGGATTAACCAAAGCTGACAATTGCGGTTTTTTCTCTTGTCAGGTAGTCTACAATTACCCGTGTAATCACAATAGCGCTGAACAGTGAGGCCACAATACCTGCCATCAGTGTTACGGCAAAGCCCTTGATCGGGCCAACTCCAAAGCTGTAGAGAATTACAGCCACGAAGAAGGTGGTTACGTTGGCGTCAATAATCGCACTCATGGCGTTTGCATATCCGTTGTCGATAGCGGCCCGAAGTGTTTTACCACCCCGTAGTTCTTCCCTGATCCGGTCAAATATCAGCACGTTCGCATCAACCGCCATACCGATCGTCAACACAATACCGGCAATACCGGGCAGCGTAAGTGTGGCCTGAAAACCGGCCAGGATACCGAGAATAAAGATGATGTTGAGCATCAGGGCAATATCGGCTATTCCCCCGCCGGTGCGATAGTAAACAATCATGAAGATGGCTACCACGCCCAGTCCGAACATCACAGAATAGAGCCCGGCACGGATGGAAGCCTCACCGAGAGACGCACCCACGGTTCGCTCTTCAATAATATCAAGCGGCGCGGGCAGGGCACCCGACATCAAAATATTTACAAGGTCTTCAGCCTCCTGTACACCGCCAATTCCTGAAATGGATGAACGTCCGTTGTTAATTTGTGAGCGCACGGTGGGATAGGAGTACACACGTTCGTCCAGCACAATGGCTACCGGTCGCCCGATATTGGCTCCGGTAATTCTTGCCCACCTTCTGGCGCCTTCAGAATCCATAGTCATCGATACTTCGGGGGCGTTGGTGTTGGGGTCGAAAGCAACTCGGGCTTCTGAAATTACATCACCGGTCAATTCAATCTGGCTACGAACGGCAATCATCTCATACAGGCCGATGCCGTTGTCTTCTGCAAACGGACTGGCACTCCAGAGAAGGGTCATATTTCCGGGAATCAGGTTTTGAACCTCTTCTTTCTCCATTATGCGGTTTACATCGGATGTATCCCTGGCTGCGGCATATCCGAATGAATACTGAGTAGGCCCTCTGAGGTCAAAAATTTCAAGCAGATTTTTTACGCCATTTTCATCCAGTGTATCGGCTTCTTCTTCAAGCTGGTTGAAATAGTTGGTAAACTGCTGTTTAACGTTGTTGATTTCGTCTGACTCGGGAGTTAGCCTGAATTCAAGCCTTGCAGTACCGCGAAGCAGATCACGCACCCTCTCTTCATCATCCACGCCGGGAAGCTCTACAACAATTCTGTTGCTGCCTTGCTGCAAGATACCGGGCTCGGTTACACCGAATCGGTCAACTCGAGAGCGGATAATTTCGATAGCTCTCTCAACCGCAGCATTTTGCTGATTTCGAAGATAGGAGGCAATTTCAGAATTAGTAGAACGCCGTGTGATATTTTCAGCATCTGATCTGTAATACCGGCTCAACATTGCGTCGGGATCTCGCCGTTCAAATTCTGCAACGAACTCATCAATAAAATTGGTGTTTTGGTCGAAAGCAGTTTCGGCAGCCGTACTGATTACATCCTCCAGGTAATCGTCGGCAAAATCTCCTGCCAGCTCGAGAATTAGCTGCGGAGTTCCTACTTCAAGCGTTACATACATGCCGCCCTGAAGGTCGAGGCCGAGTGACAGTGACCGCTCCTGCAGCCTCTGATGTTTGGCGATGTTTTCACTTTCATACTGAACGCGTTCGTTTTCAGTCATACTTGCCATGTGGCGCTGTTCCAGGTTCCACTGAACTGTGGGGAACAGGTAGTAGATTGTGAGCCCCAGAAAAAGGACGATGCAACCTATTTTAAATCCGTTGTTTTGTTTTTTCATGGTGGATTATAATTTTGTTGTTATAAAATGTTGAAAAGTAGTTAGTTGGAAAACTTTAAAAAAACTTGAGCGTGCGCGGTAAGGCAACAGGCAGATTTTGCTGTATGATAATGGTTGAATTTCTACCCATCGATGTTACAGAAGAAAACTTCAGACAGATTTAGTCTTGGTTCTGAGAAACCGTTTTCTGTACCTTTTGCCTTATTTAAAATATGCTAAGGCGCATTGATGCTGATGCCGCTCTCCAGGGGAATCAGAGATATGGCACGCGGGATGGAAGGGATTTGGAATAGCGAAAAAGATTGAATAAACATGTCGGCTTTCGCTACCCGGGGCTGAATTGCAGATGAAAAACCGTTGGATGAAATCCATTTAAAAACAGGCTGATGGATTTCGGGCAATATGGCATTATTGCCTGTTTGATGATTTTGAAACACATTCCACTGGCCAATCAGCCAGGAGGTTATGTGATGATGTTCAAAACCATCGGAGAGTGAGAAATGAATTCTGAAATCTTCTTTGTGATTGGCCACCAGTTCTGAAGCCTGCTGAACCAAAATCCAGAAATCACCGGACTGCTCGGGCAGCTCGCGGATAGAATTTCTCAGTTTGATCTCATTCTCATTTCCGGATGCCACAACATTGTGATCGAGCCATTGCGTAAATGCCGTTTTTTGGGCATGGCTGGAAAACGGCATAATTAAATGAGCCATAAATCCGGCCATCACAACTGAAATGGTCAGCGACCGAAATATGTGAGAAAGGTGGTTTTTCATCAGACTCTAAAAATAGGCAGAAACCTGCCTGTTGCCAAACTAATTTTT
>SLPZ01000066.1 GCA_007131725.1 Balneolaceae bacterium | reverse complement strand
ATGTGCACGATATCGGGAAAAACATTGTGGCGGTTGTGCTGAGCTGCAACAATTACGACGTGGTGGATCTTGGCGTGATGACGCCTGCCGAAAAAATCCTGGAAACCGCCAGAGAGCAAAAGGTGGATGTAATTGGCCTCAGCGGCCTGATAACACCCTCACTGGATGAAATGGTGCATGTGGCCAAAGAGATGACCCGGGAAGGGTTCGAAACTCCCTTGCTGATAGGCGGGGCAACCACATCACGGATGCACACGGCGGTAAAAATTGCGCCATCATACAAAAATCCGGTGATACATGTGCTGGATGCTTCGCGCAGTGTAACGGTAGTGAACCGGCTGGTTTCCAAAACGCTGAAGAAAGGTTTCCTGGATGAAATCAAAAAAGAGTACGAAGGCCTGCGTGAACAGTACAGCAGCCGCGGACAGAAAAAAACCTACCTGCCCATAGAAAAAGCCCGAGTCAACAAAACCAATATTGAGTGGAAGAAATTGCACATTCACAAACCCGAAAAACCGGGGATTACTCTTTTCCAAAATATGGATTTGGAGAGATTGAGACGATTTATTGACTGGGGACCGTTTTTTATTGCGTGGGAGATGAAAGGGAAATTTCCCGACATTCTGAAAGATAAAAAAGCGGGTGTGGAAGCCCGGAAACTGTTTGATGATGCCAATGAGCTTCTCGACAAAATCATCAGCGAAAAGAAATTGACGGCACACGGGATAGCCGGGTTGTTTCCGGCCAATTCGGTGGGAGATGATATCGAAATTTATGCCGATGAAAACCGGGATAAGGTGCTCACCCGATTCCATACGCTTCGCCAGCAGGCTAAAAAACGGAGCGGGCAGCCGAATAAAGCCCTGGCCGATTTTATCGCCCCGAAGGAGGCCGGAATCGCTGATTATATGGGTGCGTTTGCCGTTACAACAGGACATGGGGTTACAGAAATGGTAAAGAAATTTGAGCAGGATCACGACGACTACAATGCCATTTTGATAAAAGCCCTGGCCGACCGCCTTGCAGAAGCGTTTGCCGAATATCTGCACCGGGAAGTCCGGAAAAATCTGTGGGGTTACGCTCAGGATGAAGACCTTGACAACGAGCAGCTTATTCGCGAAAAGTATACAGGAATACGTCCCGCCCCCGGATATCCCGCCCAGCCCGACCACACCGAAAAACCGGCCCTGTTCGATCTGATGAACGTACAGGATTCCACCGGAATTACGCTGACAGAACACCTGGCCATGAGTCCCGCCTCCTCGGTCTGCGGCCTCTATTTTGCCCATCCGGAGGCACAATACTTCAACCTGGGAAATATCCAAAAAGACCAGGTGGAAGATTACGCAGCAAGGAAAGGAATGAGTGTAAAAGAAGTGGAAAAATGGCTCGCCCCCAATCTTGCTTATGACCCCTGATTTTTGGAAAGGAGTTCTATTGGTTCTTCGAATGCGCCAAAGGTAGACGTATAAGCAGAATAAAATATTGCCACGGAAGCACGGAGAGTCACGGAGGTTTCAATTTCCGTGTTCCTCTGTGCTTCAGTGGCAATTAAAAAATTCTTTACGTGATGACATTTTTTATCAAATTCCCTGCCACAATATCTGTCAACTCTTCAAACCCTGTTGAAAAAATGACTTATCCACTGCACTTCGATTTGTCATTTTTTCCATGAATAACCTGCTGTTTTAAATTGGCATGCAGATTGCAATTACTTGTAGTAGAAAACAGAATTAAAACGTAAACAAAACATTAATGAATGGAGGTGAATTGCTATGATGACAAGAAGTCTTCCAACACTGTTTGATAATGCAGATTTTCAGCCGATGCGGTTTTCTTCCGTTGTAGACCGGCTGTTTAATGAAATGGTGGGTGCAAACCGTGCCGGCTTTGTACCGAAAATGGATGTTGCCGAAACTGACAAAGCATTTGAAATTACTTTTGAATTGCCCGGAATGGAGAAGAAAGACATCAATATCGAATTTGAAAACAATATGTTAACCATTTCCGGTGAGCGCCGTTGGGATAAAGAATAAGATGGGCGCACAATGCATCGGGTTGAAACCGGTTATGGAGCATTCAGCCGGTCATTGCCGCTGCCCGATTCTGCAGATGGTGAAAATATTGCGGCTGAATATAAGAATGGTGAATTGTTCATTACGATTCCGAAATTGAAAGAAAAAGCAGGTAAAAAAATAAAAATCAAATAACCTCTAAGCGATCATTGATTACGGAGCCACAGCGGGTTGTTGCTGTGGCTTTTTTGTTTCCGAATCAGTTATATGGTAATTTTAGAATCAGAAGAAATATTAAAATTGATTAGAGAGCTGAATCAGAGACGCTTAGTATACAATCAATGAATGAACCTGCCTGATATGCAAAAAGATTATCTGTTTATTTACGGAACGCTTCGCAAAGAGATCGCTCCGTCGGAATTCATTCAAAATCTGCTCGACCGTTATGCCGAATATCTGGATACCGGCTTTGTTCAGGCAAAACTTTATGATATTGGAAGCTATCCCGGGCTGGTGCTTTCAGAAAATCGGGATGACCAGGTACTCGGAGAAGTTTATAAAATTCTGGACAGCAGAGAGCTTTTAGGAGCATTTGATGAATACGAGGGATGTTCTCCCCACTTTCCGGAACCGTGGGAATTTGTTCGAAAGAAGATGAAAGCCACTTTACATAAAGGAGGAGTCATAGACGCCTGGGTTTATGTATACAACCATGACGTAACGGATAAAGAGCAGATTGTTTCTGGAAATTATCTGGAATTTGTTGCCGGTGATATGTGACTGGATTATAGCTGTTGACACAATTGCAGTTTTTTCATTCCAATAAAACTTCCGAAGTCTATCGCTTATGGGTAAATAGTTTTTTACTTGTTCTCGGCTAATATATCCAACAAATTACTGTTAATGTAATAGTTGTCTCTTCCCTGTTTTACTTTTTTCAGGAAATTGGCGTCTGATAATTCGTTTAAATACTTCGTAGCTGTCGGGCGGCTGAGATTCAGGTCATCTTTTAAATGATTAATTTTTGTATAAGGGTGTCTGAAAATATGATTGATCAAATCCTGACTGTAAAAAGGGAATTTCTTTCGGATTTGGTGTTTTGCCTTTAGCATCTCTTCCCGAATTTGTGTGATATCTTCAATGGTACCGATAGATGTTTGCTTCACCCCTTCAAGCAGATATCGAATCCAGCTTTCCCAGTCGTTTTGTGTTCTTACCCGTTGCAATAATTCGTAGTATTTCGGTTTATTTTTTACGATATACCGGCTCAGATATAATACCGGAATATCTAACAATCTCTTTTGAACTAAATACAGAATATTTATGATACGTCCGGTTCTTCCATTCCCGTCATAAAACGGATGAATACTTTCAAATTGAAAATGGATAATAGCCATTTTAATCAGCGGATGAACATCAGACAGCTCATCGTTATTGATATATTGCACCAGGTTATCGAGCGCTTTTAGAATAACACTCTTGTGTTGAGGAGGCACAAAAACCACCTCTCCAGTTGCTGGATTCGATAAAGTTGTCCCCGGTAAAGATCGAATACCGGCGTCATTATCTTCAAGAGTTTTTTGAATGGCAATGATATCATTGATTCTTAGGAGCCCATCATTCCGGATGCATTCAAAGCCTTCTTTTAGCGCAACGGCATATCGCTGTACTTCTTTAGTGGTTTGATCTATTCTTTTTTCTTTTTCTACATCCGCCTTGAACAGAGCATCGCTTGTGGTTACAATATTCTCAATTTCAGAAGAGTCTCTTGCTTCCTGAATAGGGAGTGTGTTGAGCAGAATTTCCTGATTGGGAATAGTTTGAGAAATACCTTTCAATTCAGATAAAAATTGCTGAGCCTCCAGTGCTTTTTTTAACACTTCCGGTGTTTCTACATTTACTTTTGGAGGAAGCGGTTGCCATTGCCACTCTTCAGGTTTGTTTTTCATAAGTTTTAAGCTTTTTCTTTACGTATTAAAGAGTATATGTAAAAAATATCTGAAATTCTTTACATATTTTTCAAGCATATAAAGACTTTGGCGGTTCTTTTATATATGAAAGGACAAAATACTTTTAGAGAAACCAATGCAGTGCATCACATAGCTGTACACTCTGGTGAGAATACAAAATAAACTCCCGGCAGTATCAGACTTCCGATGTCTTCCAAAGTTTTATTAAGGGATGCATCCCGAAAAAATGGGCAAATATGATGGGCGGGGATCAAAAGACTTCGGAAGTCTTTCTTCAGGCAATATCAGGAGATTCTGGCAAGTTATTGTAATAAGTTCTTTTTAAGATCCAAATAATTCAAATTGTATAACCTTCACACTGCCATGTTTTCAAATCAACCTGCCCGTAAACCCGAACCGCAATGGCATCTGCCACGAAACCGGTTTACCCCGGCGTATCTCAAACTATATGAAAAAGACCGGTCAGTATTCAGAGAACGGATAGATGAGGGACTTGAAGTACTTGCAGATTGCACGGTCTGCCCGAGAGACTGCCATGTAAACCGCATGGAAGATGAACACGGCAAATGCAGAACGGGCAGGAAAGCATGGGTGAGCAGCTATTTTGCCCACTTTGGCGAAGAAGACTGCCTGAGAGGATGGAACGGTTCTGGGACTATCTTTTTTTCGTTCTGCAACCTGAAATGTGTGTTTTGCCAAAATCATGAAATTTCGTGGGCAGGGGCCGGAAAAGAGGTGACGGCTGAGGAGATTTCGGAAATGATGATGAGCCTGCAGGAAAGAGGCTGCCATAACATCAATTTTGTAACGCCCGAACATGTGGTTCCGCAGGTTTTGGAAGCTTTGCTGCCTGCCATCGAAAAAGGATTGAGGCTGCCTATTGTGTACAACACCAGTGCATACGATTCGCTCCACTCCCTCAAACTGATGGAAGGCATTGTGGATATTTATATGCCCGATTTTAAATTCTGGGACCCTGAATTGTCGAAGTTTTACATGACCGAGAACACCTATCCGGAAGTAGCACGGGCGGCTGTAAAGGAGATGCATCGACAGGTGGGGGATCTCAAATTTGATGAAGAAGGGCTTGCCCTTAGAGGCCTTATGGTACGGCACCTGGTGATGCCCAACAGGGTGGCCGGGTCAAAAGAGATATTCCGGTTTGTTGCGGAAGAAATATCGCCGGATACGTTTGTCAATATTATGGATCAATACCGCCCCGATGCCCAGGTGCTCAGAAAACCGGATCGTTACAAGGATATTGCAAGGGGCGTATCGGGCCATGAATTTCGCGAAGCCGAACAATTTGCACGGGATGCAGGCCTTCACCGCTTCGACAAACGTTGGAGAAATGCCTGGGCCTGAGTATTGCATTTCAAATTAGTGTAATATTTGAAGCTCTTTTCTAAAAGCTGTGCTATGCAAACACCTGAGATCCATTACTAATTTTCCAATTGTGATGGAAAAGAAGCCTTTCACCGCCTATGGGAGAGATGCAGAGGGGTATAGAAGCCATACTTTTTTATTCTAAAGAACATATCCCATAAATCTCCTCCATGATAGAGACTTTGAAAAATTGCCACGGAGGCACGGAACAGCACGGAGAATTCAATGTTTTTCCAAATGGAATTTCTATAGGCACTTGGTGATAAAGAATCTTGTAAGTTATTATTATTTTGATTGTTATAATTCTCACACCCTTGTAAAAGAGAGCTCTAATTATTTATGAAACTCAAACAGAAAAGTTCATTTTTGACAATCTTACAGATCATCTTTAGCCAAAGTTTTTTATTATGGCAGTTTTGAATGTTTGGACTGCATAAATGAATAGAAAATTATCGCTGCTGTTTGTACTTCTTATCACTTTACTTGTCGTTTACTTTTTCTCACGGCCTATAGGGCCGTTGCCGCCGATAGGTCCGTTTTTTCATCCCGCACAGGGTTTTTGGGCGAATGCTGAAATCAGAATCCCGGATGGAACCATTCACATTCCTTCAGAACATCTTTCAGAGCCGGTAGATGTTTTTTTTGATGAGCGGGGAGTCCCTCACATTTTCGCTCAGAACGATTACGACCTCTATTTTGCCCAGGGATATGTAACGGCCCGCGACCGGCTCTTTCAGATGGAACTCCAGATTCGGGCAGCAGGAGGGATGCTTTCGGAATGGCTCGGCCCGGATATGATTGAATATGACCGGAACCAGCGGCGCCTGGGAATGGTGTACGGAGCCGAAAGGGCGCTTGAAGCTATTGAACAGGATGAAGTTATCAAAAGTGCACTTCAGGCATATGCCGACGGGGTGAATGCGTACAGGGAAACCCTGGCCTACGAAACCCGGCCGCTGGAATACAAAATTCTGAATGTTGAACCCGGCCGGTGGGAGCCGCTCAATACCGCCCTTCTGCTGAAATATATGACCCAAATGCTTGCAGGCCATAACCAGGCCGTTCAGACAAGCAACACCCTCGCTCATTTTGGTGAAGAGTTTGTGAACCGTTTTTTAAGTGCCCGCTCATCGCTGATGGATCCAATCATTCCACCGGGATCATCCTGGGATTTTGACCCTATCCGTGCAGAGCAACCCGATACTCTCTTTTTGCCAGGCTTTACCGAAAAAATCGAGCTCTGGCAGCCCGATCCGCTGAACGGCAGCAATAACTGGGTTGTGGATGGTTCAAAAACGGCAGCCGGATACCCGATTTTATCGAACGACATGCACCTTACCATGTCGATGCCCGCCATCTGGTATGAAGTTCAGCTTCATACCCCGGATCATAACGTGTATGGTGTAAGCCTGCAAGGGACTCCCACAGTAATTGTAGGTTTTAATGAGCATATCGCCTGGGGCTCCACCAATACCGGGTGGGATGTGATGGACTGGTTCGAAATTCAGTTCAGGGATGAAAAACGGGAAGAATATCTGCACGACGGAGAATGGCTTCCGGTTACTGAACGGGTTGAAACCATCAACGTAAAAGGGGAAACAGCCGTGCAGGATACTATTCTTTTTACCCACCACGGGCCGGTTTATGAAACACAACAGGAAACCCCGGTTTCACAAATCATACAGCGCGACCATGCACTGCGGTGGATTGCACACGACTCGTCCAACGATCTCAGAACTTTTTATGAACTGAACCGGGCTCAAAATTATGACGATTTCCGAGAGGCATTCCGCCACTACCAGGCGCCTGCCCAGAATATGAATTATGCCGGTACAGACGGCAATATTGCCATGCAAACGGGAGGAAAGTTTCCGGTAAAATTGGAATACCAGGGACGAAGTGTTGGCGACGGTTCCGACTCACGGTATGACTGGCAGGAATTTATTCCCTACGAACACAATCCCTACTCGCTGAACCCGGAACGGGGATTTTTAAGTGCGGCAAACCAGTATCCCGCCGATGTGGATTATCCGTACTACCTGGGTGATTTTTTTGCACCCTATGAACGCGGGAGAAGGATAAATGATCTGCTTCGGGAAATGGAGAATATTACGGTTGAAGATTTCCGGGAAATGCTGATGGATAATTTCAGCTTTCACGCATACAAGTTGCTGCCGGTGCTATTGGAGCGTATTGACACCTCAGCGCTGAATGAAACAGAGCACGAATTGTTTGAGAAGCTCAGCGGCTGGAATTATCATAATGACGGGAAAAAAATTGAACCGTCCATGTTTCGCAGATGGTGGGTAGAACTCTACAACGCCATTTGGGACAATAAATACGATACAGAATACCCCATGCGCCGGCCTTCGAGAGATATTACACTGGACCTGATTATGCAAGAACCCGATTCCCAATGGTTCAACAATATTCAAACCGATACCACGGAAACTCTGGATGATCTCGTTCTGATCTCGTTCAAAAGTGCCGTTGAAGTGTTAAAAGAGCGATATGGCACACCCGGAGATAACTGGCAGTGGGGCTATGTAAACAACACCAACCTTAACCACATTACTCAAATTCCCGGTTTGGGTGTGAGCGATGTATTTACCGGCGGCGGCCCTGAATCCATCAATGCGATATTTGGCAGCCACGGGCCTTCCTGGAAAATGATCGTGGAACTCGATCCCGATGGCGTGCGTGGTTACGGAGTTTACCCCGGCGGACAGAGCGGAAACCCCGGCTCCAAAACCTACGATGAGTTCGTCGAAACCTGGCGAACCGGTGAATTATTTGAGCTGAACTTTTTGCCTGAAATCCCGGATAACCGTGATGATTTCCCACTGATAATCCGGTTTGAGTAAATCTTTCGCCATCCTGAGTACCTGATTTTGCCCAAAATAGGGCAACACCATATCAAAGGAGACAGTCTAAAAGTCCCCTCTCAAGAGACTGTGTGAAAATTGTTTTCCAAAAAATATGACTTAAAAAATTTAAGTTTTGGACCCTGGTACGGGTGCCTGCCTTTTCGGACCCACCCCCGACCCCTCCCTATCACACCAAAAAGCGGTGTGACAAGGAGGGGAGTTCTTGAAAACCACTCGATACTTAAAAAATTTAAAGTCATCACTGTTTGAACCGGAGTTTTCACACAGACTCTTGAGAGGGGATTTAGGCCTGCCTGCCGTAGACTCGGCGCAGGCAGAGGTGTGTCCGTGAAGGTTAAAAAAGTCGATTAAAGCCTAAAAACAAGCTTTTTAACAGATCTGTCACCGGTAGAGAAATACCATTTCTGAATTGAGATACAATCGAAAAGATTGGCATTTGTGAACTCATCTTACAAAAATTGTAACACGTATAAAATCTGGTTATATTACACGTGTATTTGTAATTATCACGGTTATTAAACAATCATGAATAAAAAATTAACTCTCACAATAGATGATGATGTGATCAAACAGGCAAAGAAGTATTCCAAAAAGGAGGGTAAAAGCCTGTCCGAAATGGTTGAAAACTTTTTGAAAGCTGCTTCAGAAGAAAAAACGGCTAAATCACATCAATCCACTCCTCTTACCAGGTCTTTACGTGGTTCATTTAAAGCGCCTGCCGGTTTTGATTACAAAAAAATGTTGACGGAAGAGTTAGAAAAAAAATATTCCTGATTTGAACAAAGTTTTAATTGATACCGATATTCTCCTCGATTTTTTTTACGACAGAAAACCTTTTTCTGAAAGTGCTGAATCAATTCTGGTGTTATGTGAGGAAGCGAAAATTCAGGGATATACCACCTCTGTTATATTCAGTAATTGCTATTATTTATTAAGGAAAACAGCCGGTCATAAAAAGGTGGTTCGCCAATTACGAAAACTTCTTCAAATTCTTGACGTCCTTATCACTGACAAAAAAACTCTCATGGAGGCGCTTGATTCCGAATTCAATGATTTTGAGGATGCCATTCAAAATTTTTCTGCTCTTTCAAATGATGGAGTAAATATAATAGTCACCAGGAATACCAAAGATTACAAGAAAAGTGATTTAGCGGTTTTTACACCTGATGAATTTCTTGCGGTTTATCATTCGGTTTGAGAATATGATTCTTAACAGTTCAATCCGATATAATCCGAAAATTTATTGAAATGAAAACAGTGCCATTCAACCCGCCGCCGAACACAAAAAACGCTGCAGGAGAGGAGCGCAGGGTAGGGTTTGAGTTTGAATTTACCGGCGTGGATATGGAAGAAGTGGCCGACATCATCAAGGATTTGTATGGCGGTTCGATAGTGAAAAAAACCGCTTACCTGTTTGAGATCGAGAATACAGCCTGCGGAACATTCAAACTGGAACTGGATGCACAACTTTTACGGGACAAGAAATATGAAAAACTGCTGAAATCTGTGGGCATTGATCTCGATAAATTCAGGAGAAAAAACTCCATGGAGGTTTCGCTCCGTGATATGGCATCCGCCATTGTTCCTTTCGAGATTATCACTCCCCCGGTAAGGCTGTCAGGAATGAAGGTTATCAACAAACTGGTCAATGCGCTCCGTGAACATAAGGCAGAAGGCACGGGCAGTTCGGTGCTCTATGCATTCGGCCTTCATTTAAATCCTGAAATTCCCAATGAGAGTGTCGAAAGCCTGCTGAACCATCTTCGAGCCTACGTAATGCTCGACCCGTGGATTCGAAAAAATTCGCAGATCAATATCAGCCGCCGGTTAACACCTTTTATCAATGAATATGAGGAAGTATACATTCAGCACATTCTCAATCCGGATTACCGGCCGGATCTGGATCGGTTTATACTTGATTACTTCGAGTATGACAATTCCCGCAACCGTCCGCTCGATATGCTGCCGGTTTTCATGCATCTTAATGAAGAACTGACGACAAGCCTGATTAAGGATACCATCACATCATCTCGGCCAACGTATCACTACCGGCTTCCAAACTGTTCGCTCGAAGATAAAAACTGGAGCCTGGCTGCGGAATGGAACCGCTGGGTTTTGGTTGAGAAGCTTGCAGCAGATGAAATCGCGTTGAATCAATATTCCAGGGCATGGCTGAGATTGCGAAAAGACACTTTTATTGGGTTTGAAAATAAATGGATTGAATTGATGAACCGCTGGGTGAAAGATGTATCGTAAAAAAAAGCCTGTGATTGGAATAACCGGGCCGGATGAAGGCGGTACCGGCGCATGGTTGTTTACAGCTTTATGTGTGCGATTAGCAGGAGGAAAGCCGGTCAGGATAACTGTACAATCGCCACGCAATATTGATGAACTTAACGGATTGATTCTTGGAGGAGGTGCCGACGTAGAACCCCTGAAATACGGCCAGGAACGCATCGAACGGGCAACTCTTGCCAAAGATGCCAGAACCATTTTTGAATGGATATTGTCCATCATCTTCTTCCCGGTTTACTGGCTTGCCCGCTACTTTCAGCACACCAAATCGGCCCCTATTGATACCGAAAGAGATAAACTGGAGCTGAATTTGCTTGAAGAAGCACTGAATCAGAAAAAGCCGGTTTTAGGGATCTGCCGCGGTATGCAGTTGATGAACGTTCATTTTGAGGGAAATTTGCACCAGGATCTGCGCGGTTTTTATAAAGAGAAACCGCAGGTATCGTCCATTTTTCCAAAAAAGCGGGTTACAATCAAAAAAGGATCAAAACTGGAAGCTATACTTCAAACCGATATCTGCAATGTGAATGCCCTGCATAACCAGGGAATCGACCGCCCTGGTGAGGGAATTTTGCCGGTTGCCAAAGAGCTGAATAATAGTGTGATACAAGCTATTGAGCACCGGGAATATCCGTTTGTGATTGGGGTGCAGTGGCATCCTGAGTATCTGGTCCAGATACGCAGGCAGCGCAGGATCTTTAAAGAACTGGTGAAATGTGCAAAGGCCTTACGTTGACTTGCCAGTGCGGCTGTCCAAAAAGGGCGGCTAATTAGATATAATAACTGCGATACCGTCATACCGGACACCGATCCGGTATCTCCTGGTTTATCAAAGAGAGGAGATCCCGTATCAAGTACGGGATGACGCCCTTTTTGGACAGCCTCAGCTTCTTTTTCCAAATTTTTATCTCAAACTCAGATTAATTTAAGACTCCTTAATCAGCCCCGAACGGTAAGCCTCCAGCAGCTTTGAGAGATCATCAATCTGTTTTTTGATCTCTTTGCCGTCGTCGGTATCGCGCACACGGATTTGCTTTGTGTTATGTTCCAGGATTTTCGTGGTAGAGTGGATATCCATTTCCGATTCGATCGCTTTCCGGGTTGACTCAAACGGCTGGTGTGCAGCCAGCAGCAGTCCGTACGAATTAAAAATCAGTGTGTAACCGGCAATCCCGGTTTTCTCCTGGTAAGCTTTAGCAAATCCGCCGTCAATCACGATCAACTTACCGCCTGCCTTCACCGGACTTTCACCTTTTTTCACTTTTACCGGAACATGCCCGTTGATGATATGGCCCGCCTCCGGATCAAGGCCGAATTCTCGCAGTATCTTTTCAGCCACGTCTTCCCGGGTTCTGAATTCATAATAGGGATTCATCTCCTCGGTGTGTGTTTCCGGGGCATCGATAAAATAGCGCTCGAATGTGGCCATCTTCTCCTTTCCGAACAACGGTGACTGCGACCCGCTCCAAAGATACCACATCGTGTCCTGCCCGTACTGCTTTTTTTCAGGATCATCTTTGGCAAAATAGCCCTGGCGGGCAAGCCGCTCGAGCCGGTCCATGAACTCTTTCGGACTGTGATTTTTTTCGTCAAGTTTGAAACGGCGGAGCTTGCCATCCGGCGTCATTGGGATGCAGCCGTGGTATAAAAGGTTGTTGTTATAGGTGAGGTACATGCTGCCCTTGGAAAAGAGAAACCGCACATGTTTTTGAAGCCGCTCGCTGTTGGTGAAAGAAAGCCCGATCTTATCCATTACCGCTTTTTCATGATCCGAAAGCCTGTATGGATCGTCCGGATTTATGGTGGGGAAGTTAGTGTCTGTCAATGCATACTGTTTCTCCCCTACGTTGATCAAACCGTTTTCGAAGTCAATTTTATCCAGCAACAGGCGATCTTCCATCCGGTACTGTGAACGCCTCTTGATGATCTGTCCTTCGAGCTTGAACTGTATGATGGTGATCGCCTTGTGCATTCTTGCCATCAGAAGCTGCTCGTTCTCGGTAAATTCATCGCCTGTATTCCTGGGGAGGAATTGCGTACAGGGATCATCCCCGTACACATCAAGGGCGAGCGACATCAGCGGCAGCATCGAGATGGCATAGCCGTTTTCGAGCGTTTCCATGTTTGAATAACGGAGCGATACACGGATCACATTGGCCATACATGCCTCACTGCCGGCCGCTGCACCCATCCAGACGATATCGTGATTCCCCCACTGAAAATCCACGGCGTGATGCTCCAGCAGCTTGTCCATAATAATGTGTGCGCCGGGTCCCCGATCGTACACATCCCCGATTACGTGAAGCCTGGCGATGGTAAGCCGCTGAATAAGGCGTGCGAGTGCAATCATAAATGCTTCAGCCCTTCCGGTATCGATGATAGACTGGATGATGGAGTTAAAATAATCATGCCGGTTTTTAATACCTTCCTGCTCATGAAGAAGCTCTTCGATGATGTAATTAAAATCTTTGGGCAGGGTTTTTCTTACCCGGCTTCGGGTATACTTTGATGAGTAGATGCGGCAGAGCCTTATGAGCTGAAAAAGCGTTCTGCGGCACCATTCAGGCGGATTCTCCACTTCTTTCATCATCAGCGAAAATTTCTGTTCCGGATAATAAATAATGGTGGCAAGATTTCGCTTCTCCTGTTCGCTGAGCGTGTATTCAAACTCCTCATCGATTCGTCTCTTAATAGATCCTGAACCGTTTCGCAGCACGTGAATAAACGACTCATACTCACCGTGGATGTCCGATACAAAATGCTCTGTCCCCTTCGGAAGCTGCATAATTGCACTCAGATTAATGATTTCAGTGGACGCTGCACTGATGGTTGGGTACTGTTTGGAAAGTAATTGCAGGTATTTAAGGTCTGTGTTACCGCTATTCATGATGAAATATTTTTATTCTTCTTCTAATTCTTACTTTATAATTACGTTTGATTTATGACAATATCAATTGGATTGTGGAATTTTGATTTTCTGACTAATCCGTAATTATTTCATCGATTCGTTTTATAACCGCATCGGCCGATTCCAGCAATGCCGGTGTGATATAGGCCACATCATACGCAAACATCCGCCGGTCCCAAAGAATCGTTCTGAACTCCGGATCGCGGTGCAGGGTGTAGCTTTTTGACGGCCGGTCGGATTTGCTGATGGGCGGATGGCTGAACAGCCCGTGATTGTAGATGTACGGACGAGCGGTGACATCCCACTGGTTGTCCCACTCCTGTTTTACATCGGCATATCCTTCGAAAAGCGCCGCGTGCCGGGCGATCATCAACTTTAATTCAGGATCGGAGACGTAATCCCCATTCAGGATATCCCTGTACGCCAGGATGGTGCGATCGTATCCGCGTGTAACCATGATACCCCTGATCAGATCCGTATCGGACGTGTCCGCCCGCTGTTCGGTGAAGAGGGAATCGATCCGCTGTACGATGTTCATCCCGATATCATTAACCAGGGAGATGTTTTCCCGGTGGTCGATGAAATCATCGCGGATGGTTTGGAGATAGATGGTTTCGGTTTCAGGTTTGTCGACATTTTGCGCGGACACCAATTGTGGAAGTGCCAAAAGTAATAAAGCTGAAAAATACCCTGTGAGTTGAATATTCATGGTTAATCACCTTTTTGTTTTTGTCGAAAATTTTTTGGAATGAGCAAAAGACTTCCCCCTCTTGAGAGGGGAAATGATAGCCGCGAACACGGCTTGTCGTGGTTTGAGGCGGCGAGGGGTGTGTTATTTTGAGCAAGAACCCTGAATCAGGGACACACCCCTGATTGCTCCGCTGGACGCTTTACAATCTGTCCCCTCTCGAGAGGGGAATCTCATCATCCCAAAATTGAAGCCTTTCATCTATTTGCACAACATCAGTACTATTAATTTAACCCTCCCTCCGGCTCACCATAAAGTACACTAGGATGCACCACCGGCGAAAAGGAACCCGACAACATCTTCCACCTATCTTCATCCTGTACGAATACGGCCATATAGCGCATCGTTGCATCTATCGTGTAGCCCATAATGCTGCCCTTCATCTCCTTTTTGCCGATCAGCACAGCAGTATCACCATGATGCAGAAATTCTTCATTTTCGATGATTGCGGATCTAAAATCAATATTATCTACAGTAGTTAGCACCTCCTCCCTGTCTTCGATCAGCCCAATTTCCACAACCAGTAGGTAATCTTCAGTTGTGTGTTTTGCATATAGCTTGGTGTTGTGGTGCAGTATGTATTCCTCCATCAGTTCCGAATAGAGCCCTGTCAGGTATTCTTCGAGGGTTTCTTCGGGTTTGATGACCCGCAGTGTGTAATTAACCGGTTCTTCAGAAGTCAACCGGTAATCTTCAAATTCTGGTAATTCACGCGAAGATTTATCAACGCTGTCATCTGCTTGAGAAAGATTTGCAGTACAATCAGCAAGTTCAGAAGAAGCGCGATAAAGGTATCTGTCCTCATTCGATTTGAAATCAATTATGTTTATGCTGACCAAAAAAGCAATCAACATCACAGATAGTATGACTATGCTAAATTTATTTATTGACATGGCAGTGTAATTTTAAAAGAACCCGGAAAGCAATTCTATTCTTACAATCAAAAGCAGATTTTGCTGATGTTTCCCATCAGCTTGGTTTAATAAAAATCCCAACTTAATTGTTATGCGTGGCCTATGTACAGATAAGCAAAACCGTGCAAGTACAAATTATCAAGCTTATTTTTGCAATACGAAGAACCTATTTCTTTTTAAATCTCTGATCTTTTTATACAAGAAAATATTCCCCATTTCCCAACATATACGCTTCAGCAAACCAATGAATTGCAATAATATAGATCAAAAACCAATTTTTCCAAATAACTGAAAATTTTTGAAGTTCAGCTTGTCAACTCCCTGTTTAGCCACGCACTGGCAATATTCATATCACGATGAACGGTTCGGGTTGAAATTCCAAGCACCTTTCCTATCTCTTCCATATTCAATCCGCCGAAATACCGGTATTCCACAACTTTTGCCCTTCGTTCATCAAATTCTGATAAACGCCCCAGCGCATCATGGATGGAAAGCAGCTGATCCAGATCCACTTCTACGGCTGCATCGGCTTCCTGCAAGGTAACCCGGTTGTATTTGCCACCCCGCTTTTCCGTTTTTTTCTTCATTGCATAATCAACAAGAATATTTCGCATCACTTTTGAGGCTAAAGCATAAAAATGGGAGCGGTTTTGCCAGTTTATTCTGTCAAACTCTATCAATTTAAGGTAGGCTTCGTGTACAACATCCGTAGTATTCAGGGTATGATCATCGCGCTCACCCAGCATCCGTTTATGCGCAATTCTTCTGAGCTTTTCATAAACAAGCGGAATCAGCGAGTCGTACGCATCCTGATCGCCCTCAGCCTGTGCCTGCAGTAAACGTGTTATTTTTGCTGATTCCATCTGATTTGTTACTGATAAAAAATTAATCGTGTTGCCCGGGCTAGTTCAAGCGGACGCTTGAACCATTTCAGGGTTTAATTTGAATTCTGTTACTGAGGCTGCTCAGAAATTACAGGCCCCTGATAGCGATCCAGCCAGTCGAGGGTTTCCCGGATAAATCCGCTCCAGTCACTCGGCACATGCCCCCCTTCAAGCAAGACGAGCCGTTTGTGCTCATCAGGTGTGCCGAGGTGGTCAACCAGTGGCTGCATTCCTTTTTCTACCGGACCGAGACCTACATCATCTTCTCCGCTGACCATCAAGACCGGAATCTGAACTCTTGATGCAAAGTTAAGTGGAAAGATTTCCGGAGGCCAGTTACGCATCCCTCCGCCAATACCACCGCCCAGCAATATCATAGATTTCAGACGTTGATTAACCGCACCAAAAATCGGCCCCGGTGAAGCTCCCATACTGAATCCAAAATAGGCAAGATTCTCATAATCGAAATCCCGCCGTGTTTCCAGATAGTCGATTGTACGGCCGATTTCCCTGCTCCAGTTTATGTAAGCTTCACGAAAGGTAACCGTTGCAATCTCAGGATCGTAGCGTTCGTACGTACGGAAGTATATCGGATAAACCAGTACCCTGCCGCTTCGAATAATAAAATCAAATAAAGATAAATCACTCGGATTTTCGCTTGTGCCCAAAGCCGCTGCATACACTCCCGGAAAATGGATGACGGCCTGGTAAGGTGGAGATACATCATGCGGAATAAACAGACGAATCATCATCCGTTCGTTGTTTTTCCCTGTGTTTATGGACACTGTTTCACGCCGCCAGTGTGCAAATTCAGCCGTCTCTTTTTGCCTGGCCTCGAGCGGGCCGGCCTGGTAATCATAAAAACGTTTCAGAATTTCAAACAGATCATCATCAACCGGTTCATATTCTGAAAAATCGTAATATATTCTCTCAACCGGCTCGTACAACTCATCCGGCACCGTATCTTCATGGAGGGAACACCGAACCCCGTGTGTTTCCCCTCGTTCAGATGGCGGCCTTGCATCATTATCCTGGTACATTTTTTCCGATTCGTTCCACGCCCCGCCAAGTATGTATCGCATATCACCGATTGCATTCCACACCCACTCTTTATGATTTCCTGCCATATCATACGCACCGTAGCGCGTAATTCCGGCATACTGGCCGGGAGGTGCAGGGCCTTTACCCTCAAAATTGCTCATTCTGTGAATATCCATATAGATCTCCCGGTTTACACCTGTAGCTCGTCGCCAGTGATAAATGGCAGGCAGATTCTTATCCACAAAATTACAGTACGCAGCAGCCTCATACCAGCTTATACCGCCAACGGGCAGCTCTTCAGTTCCATCGGGCGGGCGGCCCAGCTCCCATCCTGCCGGGCCCGGGCGGCCGGTTCGATCACGGAACTTGCTTTGTACTTCATCCCATGTCAAATCACTTTCTTCCAATGCATTTTGCCAATACGTTTCGTTTTGATAACCGCCGGCAGCCACAAATCGGGCAAACTCACGGTTTGAAACCTCATACCGATCCAGCCAGAAAGCTTCAACCTCATAACTCTCTCCTGCAAACGAAATTCTTCCGTCGGGTATACGAACCATGTTTTCCACAGCTTCATCGGCAGGTACAAGGGATACATCAAGATTGCGCCATAATGTAGAAAAACTGCCTTCAGCCGGTTCATAGCCTTCCATCTCCACACGCCAGCGAATGTGTTGTTTTGGCAGCAATATTTGATTTAACGGCGTAATCCCGGCTTTCTGCCAGGGTGCGTCGGGCGTCAGAAACGGCTTATAATAGAATCGTGCTCCGGCAGGATCAGATTCTACCTGAACCGGCACAGATGATGTTTCAAGCAGGTGCTCCAGCGAAGGATTATCCGGAGCGTAACTCAGCGCTTCACTCGCCAGTGTAAATGCGGCTGCATATTGATTTTCACCAATCAGCCGGTCGATTTCGGCCGGAGCTTCCGTTGTTGCCCACCGGATGTCGGCCTGCCGGTTGATGAACCAAAATGAAAACAGAAATACCGCAAGAAGCCCGATTCCTGCAGGAACTGCTACACGTGGTTTGCGAAGGTTCTTTAAAATGGTTTGAAGATGAAACCTGCTCTGCAGTTCACTTTTTTCTTGTTCTTGATATTCCTCCAGGTCTTTCAGAAAATCCACGACAGACGAATATCGATTTTCAGGGTTTTTTTCTAAAGTTTGATTGATGATGCGTATCAGGCCGGATGAAATATCAGAAGAAAACTCCCGGTTTAACTGTGGCTGTTTGTGAATGATCTGATAGATCAATGAAGCCTCATTCTTACCTTGAAATGGCCTCTGCCCTGTAATCATCTCACAGAACATTACACCCAAAGCCCAGATATCGGCCTGCGGGCCCACCTCCTCTCCTTTTACCTGCTCCGGTGCCATATATGCTGCCGTGCCCGGATTCCAGCCTGTTTTCGTAAGCCCGGCTTCAGCCGCTTTGGCAATACCGAAGTCCAGGATTTTAACGGTCCCCTCTTTGGTGATAATCAGGTTGGCAGGTTTAATGTCGCGATGAACCAATCCCTGCCTGTGCGCTGCATGCAGTCCTTTTGCTGTTTGAGTAATAATTTCCAGTGCCTGATTAACAGGAAGCGGATCTTGTTTCAGCCTGTTACGAAGTGTTTCTCCCTCGTAATACCTCATCACCATATAAAGTGTGCCTTTATCCGTTTCGCCCGTTTCATAGATCGTGCAAACATTGGCATGATCGAGTGTGGCTGCCATGCGTGCTTCGTTAAGAAACCGTTTTTTAGCCCGTTCGTCGAGGCTCAGCAGCGGTGGGAGAAATTTTATCGCCACATCACGGTTCAGACGGGAATCATGTGCTTTATACACAATCCCCATACCGCCTGCACCGATCATATCCCGGAGTGTATAATGCCCGATTGTACTGCCTTTAGAAAATGTTTCAGTTGGGCCTGAAAACGCCAATTCATGGAGCTTTTCCATCGATTCGTTCAAAGGCCCGCCTGAAGCGTGGGCTTCCAGCAAGGAATAAACTTCATCAAGCAGCTTTTGGTCTCCCTCACAGGCTTGCTCCAGCCATGTGTCGCGCACTTTTTCATCAACCTCCAGGGCGCGTGTAAAGAGTTGCGTTATTTGGTGCCACCGGTGTTCAGTCATAAGTGCTGAATTCGTGAGTGGAAGGCAGAATCAGGTTAAATAATAATAAAAAATAATTTTTTTGTCAGACTTGCCTCTCTTTTCCGGCTTAGCATAGTAGAACCGGGATCAAACTTCGGATTTTATTAACAAGTCTGATGATACCGGAAAGCTTATACCCGCTATTATTTACAAGTGAGTTTATAAGCAATTATCCATCAACACTTTAACGAAAAAGAGAAATATTATGAAATATTCAATTTCCATCATTACAACCCTTTCGGGTATTCTGCTTCTTGCAACTATACTCATTTTTGCATGCAGCGAATCTAATCAGGTAGATTCTGAAGTTTTATCTGAAAACATCAGCGAATTGTCAGCTAAAAGCGCACACGCATTACCGCCTGTTACCGGTGATCCGGCTTTTATTTGGAGCATCGATGATCCTGATATTCAGTGGGGCCCGTGCCCGGAATTTTTTCCTGAAGGCTGCGAACTGGCAATTCTACAGGGCGATCCTGCAGAACGAAATGCCGATGCACTATTAAAACTGCCGCCGAACTCAACCGTCGATCATCACTGGCATACTTCAAGAGAGCGAATGATACTGCTTGCCGGTGAAATGGAAGTTGACTAAGATGGGCAGGATCCCGTTACACTAAAACAGGGAAACTATGCTTACGGTCCGCCCGGACTTGCACATGTGGCTCATTGCATAAGTGATGAAGAGTGCTACCTTTACATCGCTTTTGAAGATCCGGTAGATGCGATAGCGACAGCCGAACGGGATGCTCCCGGTTCTGATGAAGAAGCTTTTGTGTTGAGCGTTCCTGAGGTGGAGTTCGACGGCTGCCCTGATTTTTTCCCGGAAGGCTGCGGTCTGGCTGTTCTCCAGGGTGATCCTGCAGAGGACAATGCCGATGCTTTATTACGATTAACCCCGGGCACGACAGTACCCATGCACTGGCATACATCTGTTGAACGAATGATACTGTTATCCGGTGAGTTTCGGGTAAATTACCAGGGACAAGCACCTGTAGTAATCGGGGCATTCGATTATGCATACGGCCCGCCAAAACTCCCGCACGATGCCCGATGTCTGGAGCAGGAAGATGATTGCCTGTTATTTATCGCCTTCGAAGATCCCGTGGATGCAGTAGATATACGCGGCGGCAACGTACCAAATCGCGGTAGAAGATGATTGGCAAATGCAGATCTGACAGAGCGGTTTGGTGCTTTCCCAAACCTCCTGTCAGCGTCTGAAAAATTGCATTAATCAAACAAAACACATCTGTAACTCCATAAATTTTTTACATGTATGGAGCAGCAGGTGTGCTGTTTTAATTTGCGCCACAATGATAAACAACCGGCATCTTTCCGGCTTTAATTAACACAAGGGTAAGCAAATATTTAAATCGAAGTATTTCATATGAGACCAAGACCTGACAGAGTGGTCCCGACATCTCTTCGGGGCCTCCTGTTAGAGTCGAAGTTATTGCCTTTGGATCACAACTCTTACAGGACCCCGACAATCCTGTCGGGGACTCTGTCAGGTTGTTAGACCTAAATCAGTACCAAAATATTTTGAATCAAATCAATAAGATAGCGGGATTTTTTTCAATTGCACTTTGCTTCAATTTCATAGCATCAACTGTCCTAAGTGCACAATCCTCAACACCTTATGTTATTCCAAAACTGAACGACCCGATCACGCTCGACGGTAAAGTAGACGAGCCGGCATGGGATAACATCGAACCGCTGCCGTTGACGCTGCATTGGCCGTCATTTGGTGAATCCGTCAGTTTAGATAAAACAAAAATCAGAATTGCCCATGACGATGAATACCTCTATGTAAGCTGCGTGTGCTATGAAGATCCTGAGAATGTGGTAGCAGCCACCAATAAGCGGGATGAAATGAACCTGAGCATTTCGAATGTTTCTATCATCCTTGATACGTTTCATGACAGTGAAAATGCGCTCTGGTTTGCCGTAACACCGACCGGATCGAGAGCGGATGCCGCTATCAGCAATGACGGCAACTCGACAAGCATGGCCTGGGACACGATCTGGGAGGCGGAATCGGTTATTACCGATTTCGGGTGGACGGCAGAGATGCGTATTCCCTTTAGCAGCATCCGGTTTGAAAGCCGGGACGGCCGGGTGAAAATGGGACTCATTGCGTTTCGATACAAGACCCACAATAGCACCCTGCATCTCTATCCGGCAATTCCGCCCGACTGGGGTTTCAACAGCTGGAGAAAAGTTTCGCAGGCAAATGATATTGAACTGCATGGTGTAGAAAATCGGATGCCAGTCTTTATTACGCCCTACCTGCTTGGAGGTGCCCAAAGATCGGCGATTCAGAACACGCCAGGAGATAGTTTCAGCCACGACACCGAGCTTACCTACGAAGCCGGACTGGATGTGAAACTGGGAATCACCAACAACTCCACACTCGATCTGACGGTGAATACCGATTTTGCACAGGTTGAGGCGGATGACCAACAGGTGAACCTGACACGATTTTCACTCTTTTTCCCGGAGCGGCGCCAGTTTTTCCTGGAACGGGCATCGGTTTTTAACTTTTCGTTTGGCGGATCCGACCGGTTGTTCCACAGTCGTAGAATCGGATTACATGAAGGTCAGCCGGTGCGCATTTTAGGAGGAGCCAGAATGATCACACGATCAGGCGGGTGGGACCTCGGGCTGATGTCGATGCAAACAGCGCGTGATCATGGATTGTATTCAAAAAATCAAAGTGCCTTTCGGGTGCGGAAACAACTGTTTAATCCTCAGTCCTACACCGGAGGGATGTTGACAAGCCGGATTGATGAGAATGGAAACGTTGATCTGAGTATAGGTGCAGACGGAATTTTCAATATCTGGCGTGATGATTTTCTGAATATCAATGTTGCACAAACCACAAGCAGCGATTTGAACAGCACGCTGACGGATACTGAAACCCTGCGTTTACGCACGGTTTGGGAGCGCAGGCGTTTTGAAGGGCTGAGCTATATTTTCAGTTTTAACTACTCCGGCGGTTTGTATGAACCGGTAATGGGTTTTCAGCTGCGGAACGATTACAAGCAGATTGGAAGGCGAATATCCTGGGGCTGGCTGCCGGACAACTCTTCACTTCGAAATATTCAGGTGTCGATGAACGGATCTGTCTTTTTGAGAAATGCAGACGGCAGCCTTGAAACCTCAGAGTTCGGTCCCTCGGCTGAACTGACCTGGAGACGCGACGATTTTCTTACCGCAGAGCTGCTGTTAATCACCGAAGATCTGCTTCTGCCGTTTCAGTTATCGGATGATGCGGAAGTGCCCATTGGAAGATATCGATTCCCGGAAGCCGAAATCAGCTATCATACACCAAGAGGCAGGCCGCTCAGAACCATATTCACGGCCGGGGGCGGCGGTTTCTTTGATGGAACACGATTTACGGGGAGTGTATCAAACACCTGGGATCCTTCACGAGTGGTAAACCTGAACCTGTTTTATCAATACAACAGAATAGATTTTGACGACCGGGAGCAAAGCTTCGAGGCGCATATCGCCCGCTTCAGAACCGAATTTACTTTTAACACCCGGCTGACTCTCTCATCGTTTATACAATACAACAGCGCCGGAGAGATCGGAGTGCTGAACGCCCGCTTCCGGTACAATCCCCGGGATGGCAACAACTTCTACATAGTGTTCAACGAATCGGTAAACACAGACCGCAACCGGATCACACCTGCGCTTCCGCGATCTGATCAGCGCGCCGTACTGCTGAAGTTTGATTACACATTTTAATTTATTTGTTAAAGATAAATCGGGCTAATTCATGAAATCTGTTTCACTTCCTGCATATATCATTTTAAATGCCCTGAAAGCAGTTCGGTCAATAAATATTGCCCACTTTGATAATGAACTTCAGGTTTTTCTGCTTTATAGATTAGAGTGAATAAATCAAGCAATTTGGATTGCTAAAAAATACAAGTGAAATACTAACTGGCCGAGGGTGATCAAAGGTGAGGCTCCCGACCTAAAAAAACAATAGAATGATGCAATGGTTCGAAATTAAAGAGAGGCCGGTCATTCATATTACCTGGGTGGCGCATACATCAATTTTATGATTGAGGATGGAGACGATCACATCCGGGGTACCTAAGGTGATTTTAAGAATGGCTTCAGAAACTGAAACCCAAAAACGATCCGAATAAAACTTTCAATGCAAATAAAAATATGGTGCCGACAATATTATAATTTTAAAACCCGAACCGGCTCAAAAAAAGAGGAATAACATGCCAAACCCTAAACTGAACCGAAAAGAATTTATCCGGCTCAATGCAACAGCACTGGCTGGTGCTGCAATAGCTCCGGCTGCGATGACCGGAAAGAAACAGAATACTCATATCGAAAATAAAGATGGCAACAAAAGCCAATCGCCGGGCTTCTACCGCTTCGCATTCGGAGAGATGGATGTCACCGTGCTCAGCGACGGATACTTTTACTACCCCCCGGATATCGTCACAATCGACGACCCGGTCGAAATCCAGGCCTATAACACTGATCCGGAGACACGCGAGGGATACTTCCGCTCGCGCCGACTCCCGACCGACCAAATTCCGTTACAGGCGAATTCCGTCGTAATCGACTCGGGCAATCAACGAACGCTGATCGATCCCGGTGTTGTCCACCCCACGGACTCGGAGTTAGTGCCAATGATGGGCCGGCTTGGCCAATCCCTCGAAGCCGCGGGTATCGCTCCTGAGAGCATCGAAACTGTGCTTCTCACCCACGCGCACCCGGACCACATGGGCGGGTTGGTGAACCCGGTTGACGGAGTCCCGACGTTCCCCGAAGCCGAGATTGTCATCTCGGAAGCGGAGCACGCGTTCTGGACGAGTGACGACGTCGTTTCCGCACAGGAACCACCCTTCGTTACTGAAATCGCTGAGCTCCACGCAGAGGTGGCTTGCGGGATTCTGGAAGCCATGGACGACCGCATCCGCATCGTGCAGGGAGAAGAAGAGGTAACCGACGGAATCTGGAGCATACCCTCACCCGGACACCTGCCGGGGCACACCTGCTTCGCTATAGAATCCGAAGGAAAACAGCTGCTCCTCACCGGAGACGCGATCGTATTTCCCCATACGTCCTTCGAATATCCGGGGTGGCATTTCTTCGGAGACCT
>SLPZ01000272.1 GCA_007131725.1 Balneolaceae bacterium | reverse complement strand
TTAGCCAAAGCCGGATTTACGGCTATGATGTTGATACTTTCACTGCTGAATTTTCCTATGCAGACAATCAGCTAAACTACGACATACGCGGCGGCGATGAAGAACTAATGGTAGCTGCCGGCGGACTTTTTGCGCGCTCAGGAAATCAAAACCATCTCATAACCGAGGGAGAAGTTCAGAATTTTGATATAAAAAAGTTTCTGCCTGATTTTCACGCAGATCAAACCAATTTTAACAGTACATTTTCGGGCAATGTAAGGTGGACAGAACTTGAAGATATATATGGCCGGGTCAGTTTTGAGATGGATGAATCGGTGATTGGCCAGGACACTCTTCGCCCCCATCAATTTTATGCAGATATCAACGAGGCCGACAATGATGTTCGAACTTTCCGGTTCACAAGCTCATTTTTTGACGGTGAAATGCACGGTACATTAAAGCCCGACCTCATCCGGCATTACACTTCATGGTGGGGAGAATATTTGAACGAAAGAATAGCCGAAGAATTTATGTTCGCGCCCCGGGACACTATCATTCAAACAGATACACCGGATCTCGGTTCAGATGCACCGGTTGCCGATGTTTCAATCGAGCTGACAATAAAAGACCTTTCACTGTTAAGAAAATATTTTCCTGAACTGCCCGAAATCGATAGCAATGCGCGCTTAAACACTTCCATAAATGCCACAAACCAGCGATTACTGATAACAGGCAATCTTTTTGATGAACAATTCCGTTATGGCGATGAAGGTGCGCAAAACTTTAATGCGGCCTACACAGCCAACTTCAGGCACGACAGCGCTTTGAAAGAATTCAGTACTGTGGATTTGCAGCTAAACAGTTCAGAAGCTTCGGTCAGAGGTTATCAGCTCAAAGACAGTTATCTGAATATCACCATGCGGAATGATTCTCTTCTGGTGCAAAATAATTTTCAGCGGTCTGAAGATAACCTGAGATTGGAATCCACGTTTACAGGATTTTTGCTTGATGACCGTTTTGATTTGCGGATTGATGATTTTACAATGGGTACGCAGGAATATTTATGGATTACCGAAGGCACACCCCGGCTTAGTTATACAAACCAGGAAGCTCTGCTCATAGACCGCCTGATATTGACGAGCGGCTCCGATTACCTGAAAATCAACGGCACATACAGCACCGATCCGCAGGACCGGGTTGAGTATACAGTTGAAAATTTTGACCTCAGAAGAATTTCCGATCTCATTGACGGAAGAATCCGGTTTTCCGGAATTATGAACGGAAACTTTTATACACAAACCCTCACACAGATACCTTCCGTTCAGGGTGAATTGAGCGTAGAAGAAGGCAGAATTCAGGATCGTTTGATTGGTGATGTTTCTCTGAACAGCCGGTTCAACTCTGATACCAACCGTTTCGATACCGACATTCATATTTACACTGACCCCGAAAAATATCCCCGTTATTACAATCGCAACGATGGAATCGGACAGGACTTACGGTTGAATGGCTACTTCAAACTGCCCGATGAAACCACCGACCCCGACGATGATCTTTTCTACTTCGATGCCGATCTGCGGCAGATTGATATGTGGATTGTGACTTTTATTATACCCGACATTATCCTTGAAATGGAAGGAAGCTCATCCGGGCAGGGTTTTATCAGGGGATCAGAAAACGATTTTGATTTTAGCGCCGATTTCAAAGTTGAGGATGTTTATGGGCGGCCCGCTTTTACCAACGTAGGTTACAATTTGAATGGTGATTTGCAATTTAATCTGAATGACGGACTTTTATTTAAAGACATTAAACTGACTGACGAACACAATGGCACAGGTACGTTATTCGGACAGATTGATCTCGACCGATTCGAAACCCCGGTCACTTATCTCGATCTCACTCTCGATCTGAATAATCTCATGTTCATGAATAATCCCTATGACCCGGAAATTCCATTCTACGGCAGAATATTTGGAACAGGCCAGGCTCAAATTGCCGGAACCAACACATCCCCGGTGTTGAGAACTACCAGGACAGTCACTATCTCGCCACAGTCACGGATATCCATTCCGCTTGAACCTGAAATTCAGATAGAACAGGATCGCCGTTTCATCCAGTTTGTAGAATCTTTCGATATGCCTTTCTGGGAAGGACAGCTAACCCGTTTAGAACAGATCGAAAGAGATCACGAAGAACCTGAAGATTTAACATTCCTGCAGCTTTTTACCATGGATGTTCAATTTCAGGCGGCTGATCCTGTTAATGTCCGGCTGATTTTTGACCGTGTTACCAACGACATGCTTAGTGCAAACGGAACCGGGCAAATTCGCATCCTGCTTCAAGACCAGGATATCAGTATGTTTGGCCGGTTTGGCATCCAGGGCGGAGAGTACCAATTTGTAAGTGGTGATATTTTTACCCGCCGGTTTACACTGCAGGAAGGCGGAACCATCAGTTGGTCGGGTGATCTTGTAGATGCCAGCCTGGATGTAACAGCGGTATACCGTGCGCGTCCCAACCTTTCTACCCTGCTAACCTCACCGGGCGCCGCAGCAGCCACAGAACCCGGACAGCGCATTCCGATTGACCTTGTGCTGCAAATCGGGGGAACCATTACGGCAGTTGAAAATGAATTTTTCTTCCGGGTTCCATCCGGTATTGAAGGAAGCATTGATCCCACAATTGCCAGCCAGATCAACAATATCAACCAAAATGAAGATGAAAAACTGATTCAGGCAACAAGTATCTTGTTAAGCGGTAATTTTATACCGTCATCCCAGGCACAGGGGCTTGGGTTTGCTGAAGGTTTTTCGGGAACGGCTTCGGTAGTAAATCCGCTTATTACCAGCCAGGTCATCAACCCGCTGTTATCCAACCAGATCAACTCGCTGCTGCGAAGCGACATTACCTTTGACATCGATTTTAACTTGACCGCATTTAATGAAGTGGATCTCGGAGTGGCACTCAGGCTGTTTGATGACAGGGTGATTTTACGGCGTGAAGGGCAGATAACCGGTGAACAGAGTGATATCGGTGATCTTGGAGCCACCTACCGGATAAACCGTACGTTCTCCGTAACGGCATTCCACCGGCAGGATCCCACACTGAATTACACCAGTGGAATTGAATCAAGACAAGCCCAGGAAATGAATGGCGTGGGCCTTGAAGCACAGGTGCAATTCAACACCTGGAGCAGCCTGAGAGCACGAATATCAAATGCATTCAGATCGTTTCTGGGGATAAAAAGAGAAGAACAGGAAACCGAAGACATCGAAACCCTGGCAAATAACTAAACTGACCGTATCAATTTAACAACAAGAATGAGTAAAAACAGATTAAGTTCACTCGAAAAGAAAATCATTGAAATTTTAAAATCTTACCCGGATGCATCCATTCCCACCCCCCTTTTGGCAGATGCGTTGGGCCTTTCCGATAAAAAAGGATCAAGAAAAATTAAACGATCTGTCAATCGCCTGAAACAGCTCGATCACATCATTGTGACAAGAGGCAACCTGATACGCCTGAACGAGCCTGCCGTCATAGATGACAAAATGGTAGAAGGAAAACTGGATGTAACCAGCCGGGGCGACGGTTATGTGATTGTTGAAGGACGAGATCAGGATATTAAGATTTCCCGTAAATACATGAGCACTGCTCTCGATGGAGATATTGTCAGTGTAAAATTGATCGGGTACCATAAAAAGAGCAGCAAACCCATGGGACGCATCGAAGATGTTGTGAAACGCGCCAACACCTTTTTTGTAGGAACACTGGAAGAGGCTGCAAAAAATACTTATCTGATTAAAGCCGATGTTCAATCTTCCCGAATCGATTTTTTTGTTGAGCCTTCGGATTTGAACGGGGCAAAAGATGGTGAAAAAGTGGCGTTTAAACTGGTGCAATGGGAAGATGTGCGCGGCTACCCACAGGCAAAAATTGTTGATGTGCTCGGAGATGCCGGAACCAACGAGGCCAATATTTTATCGATTCTGGCCGAAAAACAGTTTCAAGGGGCATTCCCCGGAGAAGTTGAGCAGTTTGCCGAAAAAATTTCGTTTGATATTCCCGAAAAAGAAATTAACCGCCGTCGCGATATTCGCGATGAGGTTGTAATCACCATTGACCCGGCAGATGCCAAAGATTTTGATGATGGGCTGAGCATCAGCATACTCGACAATGGCAACTACTATTTGGGCGTGCACATTGCCGATGTAACCCACTATATGCCGAGAGGTTCTGCCCTGGATGATGAAGCTTTTAATCGCGGAACCAGTGTTTATCTTGTAGACCGTGTAATCCCTATGCTGCCTGAACGACTGAGCAACGGTGTTTGCAGCTTACGCCCGCATGAAGACAAACTTGCTTATAGCTGCTTCATGGAAATTGCTCCGAACGGTAAACTTGTCAACTACTCTATCGAAGAAACGGTCATACATTCAAAAGAGCGGTTTGCATACGAGAAAGTTCAGAATATTCTGGACGGTAAAAACAGCCACAAATTTATACAGGAGCTTGAGATCCTGCAGGCGCTTGCAAACGTTCTGCTCGACAAACGATTCCGTGAGGGTTCCATCAATTTTGAAACTCCCGAACCGAAATTTGTACTTGACAACGACGGCAAACCGGTTGATGTGATTGTAAAAGAAAGGCTGTTTGCGCACAAGCTGATTGAGGAGTGCATGCTTATGGCTAATAAAACGGTGGCATATCACATAGAAACCCTGCGTAAAAAAAGTAACAAAAGAGTAAAAAACGACCATCCTTTCCTCTACCGGGTTCACGATAAACCAGATCTTGAAAAGCTCAACAATATCCGGGAAACCGTAAAGCCGCTGGGAATTGAATTTAACCTTGATGGACGCATTACATCAAAAAAAATCAATGGGTTATTAAAACAAACTGAGGATACAAGCCTCGAAAATATTGTAAATGATTTGATGCTGCGTGCTATGGCAAAAGCCGAGTATTCTCCAAAGAACATCGGACATTTCGGGCTTAGCTTTGCCAATTATGCACACTTTACCAGTCCTATAAGGCGTTATCCCGATGTAATTGTACATCGGTTGCTCAAGCGTTATCACTCAGGAGCTACAGAATACACCTATAAAAAATTAGAAGAATTCGGTGAACACTGCAGCGAAAGAGAACGTTATGCAGTGGAAGCCGAGAGAGATTCCGTAAAATTGAAGCAGGTGGAATTTCTGTCTGAAAGGCTCGGCGAAACGTTTGCAGGAACAATCAGTGGTGTTACGGAAAACGGTATGTACGTAATACTTGATGATATATACTGTGAAGGTATGATTCGCGTTAGCGAACTAAAAGATGACTATTATGTTTATCATCCTAAATTGCACTGTTTAATTGGCCGATCTAAAGGCAGAAAGTACCGTCTTGGAGATCCGATTAAAGCAAAAGTAACCCGTACTGATTTTGAAAAAAGACAGATCGATCTAACAATCCCAGATTTTTAAGGCTTATTTAACTTTATAAAATACTTCTATGCAGCAGCTCTACAAATCTTCACTCATCCTATTCCTTACCATATTTATTTCGACTTCGGCAGTTCAGGAAGCTTTTTCTCAGTTTTTTACATTTGGAAAAAACCGAGTTCAATACGAAAAGTTTGACTGGCGCTTCATCGAAACCGATCATTTTGATATCTACTATTATGATTCAAGAAACTACCATCTTGCACAGTTCACGGCTGAAACTGTTGAGTCATCCTTAAAACAGTTAACCGAAGACCTTGGATCACAGCTAACAGACCGTATTCCGGTCATCATTTATGATTCTCACAGTGACTTCTCTCAGACTAATGTTGTTCGGCTGCCGGTAGACGCACAGGGAATTGGCGGTGTTACTGATAAATTTAAAAACAGGATGACCCAGCCCTTTATGGGAAATTACATCGACTTCAGACGCACCGTACAGCATGAGTTGCTGCATGCCTATATCAACGATGTATACTATGGCGGCTCCGTTCAGTCTATTATGGCGAATAATATTCAGCTTCAATTTCCGCTTTGGTTTGAAGAAGGGCTTGCAGAATTTCTCGCTCTTGGCTGGGATACCCAGACCGATATGTACATGCGGGATGCAGTCATCAACAACTATTTACCGCCCTTAACCCAATTAGGCGGATTTTTCGCATATCGCGGCGGGCAATCTTTCTGGTATTTTATTGAAGACCAGTACGGTAGGCCCAAAATCACAGAAATTATGCAGCGAATCCGTACTACGCGAAATATCCAGCAGGCACTTGTGCAATCTACCGGGCTTCAGATTGATGAACTTTCCAGCCGGTGGAGGGAGTACTGGCGCCAGCGCTACCTGCCTGAAGTTGCCGACCGCCAGACTCTGAGCAGTGTTGCCACTCAAATTACAACCCGTGCACGATCCGGCTCTTACAACACAAGCCCAACCATTTCTCCCCGGGGCGATCGTATCGCCATGATTAGCAACCGAAGGGGTGTCTTTGATGTAGTGGTTGTTGATGCTAATACTGGCGAACGCCTTAAAACCATCATCAGCGGCGCCGATAACCCGATGTTTGAAGAGCTAAATGTTTTGAATCCGAACCTCTCATGGTCACCGGATGGTTCCCAGATTGCGTTATCAAGTAAATCTCAGGGAACTTATAACCTGGCCATAGTCGATTACGAAACTGAAAAAAGCCGTACTATCCGGTTCCCGCAGCTCGATGCGATTAACTCTGTTTCATGGTCGCCGGATGGTAAAAAAATTGCGTTCGACGGAAACATGGGCCCCTACCAGGATATTTTTGTCTACAACCTGGAAACCGGTGATTTTATAAACCTGACCAATGATGTTTTTTCCGACAAAGAACCTGCCTGGGGAGCAGATTCGGAGTATGTCTATTTTATTTCAAACCGCGGCGAACGAACTCAGCCCAATACTTATCTTGCGGGATACTCTATTATGCAGCACGATTCGTTCCCTCAAACCGATCTGTACAGAATGCGGGTTGGAAGCAACAGGATTGAAAGACTCACCAACACACCCAATTGGTCTGAAACGCAGCCAACCATTACACGCGATGGGCGCATTGTTTTTGTATCCGACCAAAATGGAATTCCTAATATTTATGAATATGACCTGGACAGCCGCTCGGTTTATCCGCTCACAGACCTGCAATCCGGCGTGATGCAAATTTCGATTTCTGCCGATGGCACGCGCTTAGCATTTAATGCTCTGAACCAGGGATTTCCTGATATCTTTATGATGCGTTCTCCATTAGACCAGAGACGCAGCGAACCTTTAGCACCCAACACCTGGGCTCAGGAACGTGAAAGAGTCAGCCCCGAAGAGCGGGTGCCCGCACTTGGTTATGTAAAACAGATGATAGCTGCACGTCCGCATGGAAATTATATTTCATCCCGATTATTGACCCCGGTCGAAACTCCCGATGCTGAAGATTTGGCAGAACTCACAACAGAAGAGGCCGAGACCGATACCGCTGAAGAGGAGCAGGAAACCGATAGCGGAAGAATCGATTTCAGAAATTACCAGTTTGGTGAAGCCGTAGTCAGTGATACTACGATAAAGCTGACTGACGATCCGCGAAATTTTGATCCCGAAGGTAATCTTACCGAAGATGGATATTTTCAGCCTAAAGAGTATCGGCTGCAGTTTTCTCCCGATTTCAGTTATGCTGCCGGACAGCTTAACACCTATTATGGTACATCGGCATTCGCATTTATAACACTCTCCGATCTTTTTGGAGACCATCAGCTATCGTTCGGCTCCAACCTGAACTTCGACCTCCGTAACAGTGATTACACATTCCAGTACGGATATCTTAGAGACCGTACAAATTTCTTCGCTTCGTTCTTCCATCAATC
>SLPZ01000087.1 GCA_007131725.1 Balneolaceae bacterium | reverse complement strand
TCCTCAGAAATTTTATCTTTATGCTCGTCGAGCTGCTTTTTGGTTGAGAACAGAAGCGAATCGGCCTTGTTGAGTTTTTCAACTTTCTCACGCAGCTTTTTGTCTTCTTCTGCGTGTTCTTCGGCTGCTTTCTTCATTTTTTCGATCTCTTCATCGCTCAATCCTGAAGAAGCTTCGATCCGGATGCTCTGCTCTTTGCCGGTTCCTTTGTCTTTGGCGCTTACGTTCAGCACACCATTCGCATCAATGTCGAAGGTTACCTCAATCTGTGGAACCCCTCTTGGTGCGGGCGGAATTCCATCGAGATGGAAACGGCCGAGCGTTCTGTTTGCCTGTGCCTGGGCGCGTTCACCCTGAAGCACATGAATTTCCACGCTGGTTTGGCTATCTGCCGCTGTAGAGAAAACCTCCGTTTTGCTTGTCGGAATGGTGGAGTTGGCTTCAATCAGCTTGGTCATCACACCGCCAAGGGTTTCAATACCGAGTGTAAGCGGTGTTACATCGAGCAGAACTACATCATCAACATCGCCGCTCAACACACCACCCTGGATGGCTGCGCCCACAGCAACTACCTCATCCGGGTTCACACCCTTGCTTGGGTCTTTGCCAAAGAACTCTTTCACTACTTCCTGAATTTTAGGAATCCGGGTAGAACCTCCAACCAGAATCACCTGGTCGACCTCACTCTTGCTGATTCCGGCCTCTTTCAGTGCGGTTTCGCACGGGCCGACGGTCCTCTTCACCAGGTCATCAACCAGTTGCTCAAATTTGGCACGTGTGATATCGATGTTAAGGTGTTTCGGTCCTGAATCTGTAGCCGTGATAAACGGCAAGTTTACATTTGTTTTCTGCGAACTGGAAAGCTCAATCTTGGCTTTTTCAGCAGCATCTTTCAGGCGCTGCATGGCCATCGGGTCTTTACGCAGATCAATGCCTTCATCTTTTTTGAATTCATCGGCCAGGAAATTAATCAGCCGCTGGTCAAAATCATCGCCGCCTAAATGTGTATCGCCACTGGATGATTTTACTTCAAAAACACCGTCTCCAAGGTCGAGAATGGAAACGTCGAATGTACCTCCTCCAAGGTCGTAAACCACAATGGTCTGATCCTGCTCTTTTTTATCCAGGCCGTATGCCAGTGATGCGGCAGTAGGCTCGTTGATAATTCTTTTTACCTCAAGGCCTGCAATTTTTCCGGCTTCCTGAGTTGCCTTTCGCTGGGCGTCATTAAAATATGCCGGAACGGTAATAACCGCTGATGTAACTTTTTCACCAAGATACTCCTCAGCCGTTTGCTTCATTTTTTGCAATACCATGGCAGAGATTTCCTGCGGGGCATAATTTCTGTCATCAATTTGCACTCTGGCAGTGCTGTCATCATCAGATTTTATAACTTTGTAGGAAACCTGTCCGATTTCCTCTTTTACCTCATTATACATTCGCCCCATAAATCTCTTGATCGAAGAGACTGTGTTATTGGGGTTTGTTATGGCCTGGCGTTTTGCAGGAGCGCCCACAAGACGTTCGCCATCTTTTGTAAATGCCACAACAGATGGAGTGGTTCTGCCGCCTTCCGAATTTTGGATGACTACCGGCTCATTGCCTTCCATTACGGAAACGCAAGAGTTCGTAGTACCTAAATCAATTCCTATTATTTTACCCATAGTAATGTTCCTTTATCTTTTTATTCTGTCTGAAATTCTTAATTAATCGGAATGGATTGAGATTCGTCTGTATCATCCACTCCAGTTTTTAAAATTTTTACCTGTAATACACCATTTTTAAAGGTTGCTGTAACCGATGATGTATCTGCGCTGTCGGGCAGCGCAAAAGATCTCGAAAACGATCCCTGCTTTCTTTCTGATCTTTTGAGCACTTCTTCATCTTCAAGAAACAGCTCCCGCTCGCCGCTGATAGTCAGCACATTGTTTTTCAATGTTATTTTAATCTGTTTTTTACTCATTCCGGGCAAATCTATAAACACGGAGAAAATATTTTCGCTCTCCACGATGTCGCAATCGGGATTAAAATGCCCTCCGCTGTCATCAGCCACGGAAATTTTTTCAACAAACTGCTGAATATCCCGGCCAAGTTTAGACAACTGTTTTTCTATGTCGATATTGAAGTTGCTCATAATTTTGTACGTTTTCTCTTTCTAAGTGCAACCACAATGCCAATTGAGGCAAGCCATCAGCTTCACTGACGTATTGACATGGATAAAATCAGAATTGTGACCTGATGCCAGTTTAACCCGTCTTATTGATTCAATTCCTGCAAATGTTGCCAGAACTCAGGATAAGATATGGCAGTACATTCGGCATCTTTTATTTTTGATACCCCGGATGAGCGGGCGGCAAGAACGGCTGAGGCCATGGCCATGCGGTGATCGTGCCAGGTGGGATAGGCTGCAGGCTTCGGGATAAAATCTCTACTGCCATTAATAATTATTCCGTCCTGCTTCAATTCTATATCGGCTCCGGCCAGGGTCAAAATTTCTGCCATTGCAGCGAGGCGGTCCGTCTCTTTATGCCGAAGTTCTTCTGCACCCGTAATTATGGACTGACCATCTGCAAAACACATGGCAACCATTAAAATTGGGAGTTCGTCAATGCAATTCGGAACGAGTGCGGAATCTAATTCTATGCCTTTTAATTCTGCAGGCCCGGCAACCAAATCAGCAACCGGCTCCTTACCTTCATCCCGGTGATTTTTTCGGATGATACCGGCTCCCATCTCATCCAAAACAGTTAGTGCTGCAATGCGGCTGGGATTCATTCCCGTATTTTTCAACTCAATGGATGCATCATCAAAAATGGCAGCGGCAACCAGCCAAAATGCGGCTGCTGAAAAATCACCAGGGACAGCGTAATTTTGTGCGGGAATTTTATCACCGCGGCTGCTTCGGATAATTTTTCCCGTGCCATATGGCTCCGTTTTCAAATCAAGGAGGCGTTCTGTATGATCTCTGCTGAATTTCTGCTCAATCACTTCAGTCGGGTCATCTCCGAATAAACCGGCCAGCAGCACACATGATTTTAACTGGGCACTGGCAATAGGAAGCGGAAACAGGATTCCTTTTACACCACGGTGAGCGCCAATCTTCAGCGGAGCATATTCACCACGGTCTGCATCTATCCGGCAGCCCATCTGAGCCAGCGGATCGATAATTCTCTTCATGGTGCGTGAGGAGAGAGATTCATCACCAATCAGTTCGCACTCAATTCCTGCTCCGGCTGCAATTCCCGCCAGCAGCCTCATGGTGGTACCTGAATTTCCACAATTGAGTGGTGCACGGGGAGTGTTGAATCCGTCTCTGCCAATACCATCAATCTCTACGGTTGAACCATTTTTTTTGATACTGACTCCTAATCCCGCCAGACATTCCAGTGTGCTTTGGGGATCGGCTGCAGATGAATAATTCCGGATGATACTTTTCTCCGATGCAATGGATGCAAACAGAGCTGCGCGGTGTGATATCGATTTGTCGGGAGGTAATTCGAGCTTTCCTGCAAGTTTTTTGGCAGGTTCTACTGTCTGTATCATTATTAATTGCTCTGGAGCAGTCGCCGGGCTTTTTGTGCACCCGGAGTGTCAGGATATTGGTCGATGATTGAGTTTAGCAGTGAAATAGCATCTCCTCTCTGTCCCTGGCGGATTCGGATTTCTGCTGTTTTATATTGAGCCTCTGCAACCCATTCAATGAACGACCCGAACAGCACACTTACTTTGGAGTAGGCTTCAATAGCAGCTTCTGTGTCACCTTCTCTTTGATAGGATTCACCAATCAGAAACTGAGATTCAGCGCCAATTTCGCCTGTATTTTGATCAGCTACAAGATTGAAAAACCTGCGTGCTTCTTCTAAACGGCCATCAGCAAGCAACACTTTCCCGAGGCCCACTCTTGCCGCGTCATTTTCGGAATCTGCTGAAAGCACCCGTTCAAAAGATTGCCGGGCTTGAGTGCGGTTGCCCAGTGCGAGATTAGCATTCCCAATACCAAGATTGGCTTCCCGCTCAAAACGGGAATCTTTTTCGGCAAGTTCTGTATACCGGTTCAGCGATTCCTGGTAATTTCCAAGCTGGTACTGAATCCTTCCCAGATCTGAAAGTGCAGGTGCAGTTCGTTCTGAATCCGGAAAATCGTTGATCAGGGTTTCCAGTGTTTCTGCCGCTTCTTCTTTCCGGTCCATACGAATAAAGGCATCAGCCATATTGTAATAGGCATCGGGCATCAAGTTCCGGTTGTTGGTAATTCTGAGATATTGTCTGAATTCACGGACTGCGGCATCATAATCGCCGGTTTGAAACACATTTTCTGCTTGCCTGAAGCGAAGCCTGTCGGCTGTGGCAGAGGTTGGGTTATCGGCAAGAAACTCCTCAAGCACATCGGTACTGGTGTCGTCACCACCGGCCGAAAGCTGCGCAAATTGGATACCGTCTATCGCTTCAATGATGTACTGGCTTCTCGGATATTCATCAAGCACCCGCTGGTATTCTTCTATCGCACGTTCAAAATTGCCGGAGTTGTAGTACGAATCGCCGATATTATATTGTGCCCGTGCTGCCCATTCTGTTCCCGGATAGCGCCGGATCACTTCCCTGAACTCTTCAATGGCCTGATCAAAGTTTCCAGTGTTCATATAAATGTATGCCACGTTATATTGCGCCTGCTCTCTCAGCCTGCTGTAGGGGTAAATTCGCAGAAGCCTTCTGAACTGGGTTACCGCTTCAAAATTGCGGTTCATGCGGTAGTGGCTGTTGGCTACCTGATACATGGCGTAATCTCCGCCGGGATCTGCACCAATAGTTGCATTATAATATTCAAGGGCTTCCCTGTATTTTCCCTGGCCAAAGAATGCATCACCGATTCGCAACTTTGTATCCGTTTCGTATGGGTATAGTGCAATATCGGGGGGATCGTAGTTTTCCAGAAAATCAATCAGCGGGCCGGTGGCATTTTCGAAATCTCCCATCATAAAATAAGACCAGCCGAGGCTGTATTTTGCCGCAGCAATCATCTCATGATCAGGATATCGCTCAATAAATTCGGAAAATTGTCTGGCTGCGGGGCCAAACTCTCTGCTTTGATAGTGTGCATCTGCACTCCAGAACAGGGCTTCTTTTCCGATTTCACTGTCGGGAGCTTCATTGTGTACGTCTTCGAATTCGGGTTGGGACAGATCGTAGACCATGTTAAAGTACATTGTCCATGCCCGCTGGAATCTGGCCTGACGTTTTAATTCCGGGTCGAGCTCTGCCAGTTCTGCGGCAAGTTCAAATGCGTCAATTGCACTTGTATATTCGTTGTTTGCGTAGAATGCCTCTCCAAGAAGCGTGAGAACTTTAGCGGGATCATCCAACTCTTCGTAATTTCTTGCAAGGGGCAGCAGCACTTCAATTGCTTCGGTGTAAAATCCTGATTCAATGGCAGTCAACGCCCATTCGTATCTTGCCTGCTCATAAAAAACACCTTCATCAAACCGCTCTCCAAACTCTCTGAACGATTCGAGAGCAGCATTGAATCTTCCGGCCAGTTTTTGATTGACTGCTTTGTAGTAGAGAGCTCTGCGTGCAAGGTCATCATCGCCATCGGCAGCTTCCCCGAATGATCGCGCAGCCCAGTGATAAATATCCTGCCGGTGAAAAACCCAGCCCAATCCATAATGCGCAATGCGGGTATCTTCATCATGTTCAACACGGCTCAAATAATGCCTGTAATAGCGGGTGGCTTCGCCGAATTCACCCATAACGTTGTAACTTTCAGCAATCAGATAGATGGCTTTCAGGCGGTTTTCTTCATCGAGGTGGGGGAGTGCATCATAAAAAGCTTCAACAGCTTCCGGAAATTTTCTTTGCTGGTAATAAGATTCTCCAAGTGCCGTTCCGATGCGGCGGGTCATTGCATCGCGCGGAAAACGTTCGCGCAGCAATTCGAATGCTTCTGAAGAATCAGTATATCGCTCTTCTTCAAGGTAGAGGCGGCCTCGCGCATATAGTGCTCTGGGCGCCCAGACGCTTCGCCCATGTTCATCAGATAATTCAAGAAAATATCTGCGGGCAAGATCATAATCACCTGACTCAACAGCAGTTTCTCCGAGTGTGTAGTAGAGCTCAGCCCGGTCGTTATAAGACTGTGGATATTTGAGTGCGAGATCCATACGGGAGATAGCCTGGGCATACTCGCCTCTCTGCAGGTGCTCTTCGGCTACTTCGCGAAGTAAAACCGCGGCACGGTTGCTGCCCGGATATTCCTGCAAAAACCGGTCAACATGGTAGTCGGTTCCGGAAGAATCGATGCGGGTTAAGGAGCGCACGATATAAAAATCAGCGGTTTCCCGGTTTACTTCGTTGCTGCTGAATTCGACGGCCTGTTCAAACAGTGGAATAGCTTCCTGGAATAGCCCATTTTCAAACAGAGTTAATCCCTCCTGAAATTTTTTCTGGTACGATTCCTGAGTATCCTGAGCAACTGCGGCCTGACCCGCCAACACAAGAAACAAAGTAGTGAAGAATATTAATACGTTACGGCTCATGTATCAAAGGAATAAATAATCAATAGCATTTACAGACTTCAAATATATCAACTCCGTCTGATTTGTTCCCAATTTCGGGCGTGTATTTATAAAGTTTTTCAGACATCGAGAAACCGCATCAATTCGTCGGCCCTGGCAGTTAGGTCGAGCTGCATCAGATCGGCTTTGTTTTGGGTAGCCGTTAGGTAACCGTGGCGCTGCAGTGATGATATGATAGAAGAGGTGTCTTCATACGTCAGTTTAATAGAAACCTGAATCATTCCGTTCGGATTATTGGGGTGCTCCACAGTAAGCCCGAGAATTTTTGCTCCTTCAGTTTCGATAAGGTGCACCAGTTTTGAAAGTGTGAAATCTGCTGTATCCATAAGTACAGTAATCACCGATCCCGCCGTGGCTATATTCAGCATAGTAGAGAGTGATTCGAGCACTTTCTTTTTTTCAATGATGCCCAGATATCGCTCAGATTCATCTGCCACCGAAAGTATTCTCACTTCAAACTGAAGCATTTGTCTTGCCACTTCGAAAATATGTTGATTTTCGAAAGCAAAGATGGGCTTTCTGAACTCAATATCGGATATCGGGCGGGTTTCGTCGGGTACATCGGCGATGTCATCAAATAAAATGTGGCCTACATTTTTTTGGGTAGCCGGATCAACAACAGGAATACTGGAAGACTGCCATGCATCCATTTTTGCCAATGCAGCCGACACCGGACTTGCGGGGCTGAGCGGGGTAAAGTCTGTATTTAGTAGATCTTTTGCTAACACGTTATGCGTTTATCAAAGGTTTAATTTCTTTCAGTATCGACTCAAAGCGATCGCGGTCTGCTTTTGTTGAGCTTCCTTCTATTGATACGGTGTTGCCTTCAAAATGTTCATGGTCTATCACACCCACTTCGTGTAAATAAGCAACCGCCTTGTAATGAGACATCGGTACATTGTAAGAAAAAGCTACATATTCTTCTTCAATAAATTGTTCAATTCTTGCTTGCAGTTTTCCAAGCCCGATGCCTCTGAACGCAGAAATAAAGAGTGCTTCCGGGTATTCTTTTTTCAGGCTTATTAAAATTTCCGGATCCACTGCGTCAATTTTGTTGAATACAAGAATTTTTTTTGTGTCTTTCACTCCCAGGTCTTCCAGGGTGTCGTTCACCACACCAATGTAATCTTCAACGAGCTTGCTTGTGGCATCTACAACATGAAGCAATATATCGGAATCGCGAACTTCATCGAGAGTAGATTTAAAGCTTTCAATTAAATCGTGCGGAAGTTTTCTGATAAATCCAACCGTATCAGACAGCAGTACGTCGTGGTTATCCATCTCCAGCCGACGAACCGTAGAATCGAGCGTGGCAAAAAGGCGATTTTCGGCCAGTACATCGGTCTTTGTCAGCGTGTTCATGATGGTGGACTTTCCGGCATTGGTATATCCTACAAGTGCAACCCGTGTGATATTTTCCCGGCCTTTGCGCTGTGTGGTTCGCTGCTTGTCAAGTTTGTCGAGTTTTTCCTTGAGCGTGGAAATTCGCTTGCCTATCAATCGGCGGTCTGTTTCAATCTGAGTTTCACCGGGCCCTTTAGTTCCGATACCCCCTTTTTGCCTGGAAAGGTGAGTCCAGAAGCGGGTAAGCCTTGGCAATAAATATTGAAGCTGAGCCAGTTCTACCTGGGTTTTTGCTGCGGATGTTTTTGCCCTGGATGCAAAAATATCAAGGATAAGGCCGCTGCGGTCCAGCACTTTTACCTTGGTAATTTTTTCAATATTCCTGATTTGAGTAGCCGTCAGGTCGTCATCAAACATTAAAATGTCGGCATTTTTTTCGGCTACAATCTGTTTTAGCTGATTGAGCTTTCCCGTGCCAATATAGGTGGTTGGGTCGGGGCTGGGGCGGTTTTGCAGTACTCTTTCTACAGTTTCAGCGCCTGCGGTATCTCCCAGCAGCATCAATTCATCCAGATATTCATTAGCCAGCCATCGGGGTGTATCCGGGCCAAACAGCCCAACAATAACTGCTCTCTCTTTATTGAGAGTTGGTTTTCTGATTTCTTCTAACAATGGTTTTGCTGCTTATTGAAAATGATTATTCGAATGCTTTAAAATCGAACGATGAATCGGCAACAGGAGTCATGATTTTTCCGATTTTCAGCGCAATGATTTTTTCAAATTTGTTTGTTTTTTTATCCGGCACAAAAAGCTCCAGCCTTATCAGCCTTTTTTCGTATGTGTCCTGTACATTTTCCTGATAAATAAACACATACTCAGAACCATTCGAAGCCGGTTTCTCAACATAATCGTTGATTTGGTGCCATGCAATGGTTTGAGACGGATCGTTGATATTTTTAACAATGCCGTGATCGGTGATGAACGACTTTGACGAAAAATAACTTGAGGTGAACCAGCAAATACCCAGCCAGCCATAGCATCCCATTATGGTGTAAAACTGGTCAATCTGATTCCAGGCAACCAACGCCGTAACCATTGCAGTAAACCCAAGAAACAGCGTTGAAAATAACGGATACCCTCTCAGTTTACCGGATTTCCAGCTTATACGCACGTTTCTCAGCCGCATTGCATTCGCAACCGTATAGGCTGCAAGAAAGGTTGATCCAAGCGTAAAAAGCGCCAGAAGGAGTACAAACAAACTGTATATATCGGTAGAAAAGTTCATCCCAGTGTTTCAGCTCTATAATGTCGTGATATAATTGACTCTAATAGTAATAAAATGATTGCTATTAAAACAAACCAGTGCCAAATTTCTCTTCCGAAAGATGCCATTTCAAGCTCGCTAAATGCTTCGGTGTAATCAGCACCTGCATGCGAAGCCCTGCTGTTTTCGAACAGAGAGGCAGCCAATGATTCAATCTCTGATATTTCTAACGAAGCCAGCCTCGATTCCATTGCGTCCTGGTTTACACCAATTATCAAGTTTTGTTCATCGGTCTCAATTTCAAGCCAGCCGGGCTCCCATTCGGTGGCGCTGTACGATATTTCCGTGCCTCCAAAAGTTTGTCGGATTTCTGGTAGAATTTCCTCTTCTTCTTTTCTCAGCAGAACCGATTCTGTACTTTCATTCAGCGAAAAACTAAACGGACTTCCAAGTGTATGAGTGGCAAGCCGGGCTCCTTCTCCCTGCACCAGATAGTCTATGGTTCTGAAATAGAGCGGGGCAAAAAACGGTTTGATTGGGAAGTTGGACCATCCCGGATCGCTGCCAATGGCAGAATATATAACTCTTCCCGTACCCACACGGCTTTCAAGCAGAAGCGGATTGCCGGTGCTTGTTTGCAGGATTGAATAGTTTGTGCCGCTTTGGCGTGCATCTATCTCGTAGTAGTAGAAAATTTCAGGCACGTTCAGGCGAATCTCCTCGTCTTCGTCTTTATCAAAAATTGTATCAAGAATGGGATGGCCTTCAGAAGGAGTTGCCATTCTGTCTATGGGATCAAACGAACCGTAACTGCCAACAATATCTGTATAGCTGCCTGATCCGCTAAAACTTAGAAGCCGGTTGTAACTGCTCACACTCCCCTCGGCCGCAGGAAGAAACAGCAATCCTGCTCCGGCCTGCACATGATCTATCAAAGATTGTGATAGAAAATCGGGTACATTTCTTATGCCGTCCAGAATAACGGCATCATAGTCATAAATTCCGGAAACCTGGAATGTTTCTGCATCTTCAAAATCAATATTAAACCGCTCCATCTCGTCCGAAGCAATTTCGAGCATCGGTTTCAGGTAAGAGGTAAACCCGCTGCTGCCCGACCTGTTTTCACTCAAAACAAGAATATCTCTTGTGTCCGGCAATTGTATCGGCGCATAAAACCGATTATCAAATGTGAGTTCATCACCTTCAATTAAAAGTTCTGCGGGAATTATTCTTTCCTCAGAAACCGGCACTTCAAACAGAAACTCCTGTGTTGCAGCCGGCTCGAGCTGAAATGTTTGCTGAGTAATAAGCTCATCGTCAATCAGCAGGCTTATGAATTTATTTGAGGCTGTTTGATTGCCGTAATTTTTCAGAATGGTACGAAGCTGAAGGCTGCCGCCCTCGCCTCTTCCGCCATATTCAAGTTCAACCGTTTCATATCCCGTGTTGGATGTTTCCGAACTGCCCACTTTCATGATCTGCAAGTTTATATCACTGAAAATCTCCCTTTCAATCTCCTGCAATCCGGCAAGTTGCGTTTCCTGTCCATCGGTAATCAGGTAAATAATTTTATTGGGTTCGTTAGCATCCTTCAGCCTTTCAGCCATGGCCGTCAGCCTCTGCTTTAAATAATTGCCCGAATTCACTGTTTCGAGATCTGACAAATGCCGGAAGGCAGCTCTTTTTGAGATGAGGGGAAGATTCAGTGACTGCCCGTTGGTTACATTAATGGCGATACGGTCGTCGTTGCCGGCAAATTCCAACAATTCGTTTGCAAGCTGAAGTGCCTGCTCAAAATACGGGCCGTCACGGTCCACACGCTCCATGGTCGGGCTGTTGTCCAGCAGAATGCCGATTGCTTTTGGCTCACCGCTGCTTGCCCACCCAAACTCGGGAGGCAGGAACGGCCTTGAAGCGGCTAAAACCAGTGCAATAATGGCCATGCAGCGAATAGCCAGCAGCAACCATCGCTTTATTTTTATTCTTTTTAACGCTGTTGATTTCAGCGTATCAAAAAAAGCAAGGGTTGAAAATCTGACTTTTTTCGGTTTTTTCAGATTTAAAAGATATATCAACAAAGGCACTGTAATCGTTAACAGTGCGAATAAAAAAATCGGATTTAAAAAGCTCATTAAGCGAAAAGTTTTTACCTTGATCAGTTTACAGACAGGAACATATCTGTAAAAAGCTCTATTAAGCTATGGTAATAACCAATCCTTAACAAACATATTATCCAAAACCGGTGCCGTTTACACAAAATTTTTCAACTCTTTGTTTCAAACTTATTTTCATTTTACTGCTGCTGGCCGGGTGCGGGAGAACCGGCGCCGATCACTGGTCTGAGTTTGTCCCCGAATCTACACTTTTTGTCATTGTTCCTGAAGAAAATACAACGGTGGGAGATATGCTCTCGACCGATTACATGCCCATGTTTGATGACATCAGTCCCTCAGCTATTCAGCTTGTTTCAAATGTTCAGGAAAATGCCCCTTCAGCCATGCAGGTGGAGGCCATGCTGCTTTACCCCGATACCTCGAACGACTGGCAGCCGGTCTGGATTACGCAAAAAACCGATGGATTGATTGGCCATCTAACCTCGATGTTTCAGCGTGATTTTGAACAAAACCGCTACGAATTTCTCGGCCATACCATCGAAAAACTCTTTTTTTCTGATCGTGTGATATTTATCATCGAAATCGGGAACTGGACTGTATTTTCTGAATCGAGCCTGGCGATAGAAAATATGCTGCGCACCCTGAGAGGCAATAACGCCGCGATGAATATTTCACCGGAACAGGATACACCCGGATCGGTTATTTTTAACACACCCAGCCTCGATATCTGGGCAAAACAGATAGCTCAGGTTAGCTACAGGCCCTATCTCGGCGGAATTCTGGATGGAGCCTCTCCTGTAAATTTCGAGTTCCACCGGGCAGATGACGAACAGTGGAACTGGCAGATGCGCGGTGAGATGCAATTGAGGGGAGGCAGGTCTGCACTGCTTCGGTCAATTTCTACCGAACCGAGGCCATTTCTATTGGACCGATATGTGCCGGTAAACGCCGCTGCATTTTCAATTTTCCGGGCACTGCCTTCTGTTTCGTTTGATGAATTTGAGCCGGATCATGAGGTTGATGAATATCTGCTGGCTAACCGCGATGTTTTGCAAGTATTGCGTCAAAATATCGGCGAAGAAGTGGCATTTGTATCGTTTGCAGATTCTGGCCCGGCCAGTTCGAGCGAATATCTCTATTTGCGGCGCATTCAAAATGCTGATTTGATCAGAATGGTGCTGGATAATCTTGATACGCGAAATCTGGCCATCAAACAAGAAAATACCTACTACCTGAACAGCTATGTTTTAGGGAAATTGTTTGGCTCAGAGCTTCATCCTGCCGAGGATTTTTATATCGCTGTTTATGACCGCGTTGTTGCAATTGCACAGCGAAATGGCCTCGCCGAAAGCGTGGGAGGAGATGCCGAGCGCAGACGGGTAATGTATTACGATGATGACTACTCCAAAGTTCTTCAATCTTTCACCGAACCGCTGAGCTCTATTTTTTATATGGATGCATCCCGTTTTGGCCGGTTTATTCAGCCCTGGCTTTACCCGCAAAATTACATGAGCACCCTGCTTGGAACGATGGACGAATTTGTGATCACAACCCGCCATATTTCTGACCGCTCAGCACTTGAGTTTACCCTCACCAATTTTGAAAGAGAACGAACCGAACGTCCGTATCGTGAACAGTGGGTGTTTCCTCTCTCTGATGACGTAGAAATTTCCGGAGAGCCTGTAATAGCCGATATAACCGGCAGTGCCCGAAACGAAATTATTTTCTCAGCAACAAACGGTTCAACTTATGTGCTCGCTTCTGATGGTACCACGGTAATTCAGGTTAACACCGAGGATGGAGATATTCCGGTTGGGTCTCCCGTGATTTACGATTGGTACGGGAACAATCAGAATGTGATTATGCAAACTGCTGGCGATAAGGTTTATGCCTGGAATCAAAATGGAGTTTTGCTGCCCAATTTCCCGGTTCACATGAATGAGGAGATCACCACACCACTCAAGGTCATGGATATAACAGGCAATGGTGTGGCCGAAATGATACTGGCAACGGCCGATCGCCAGGTGCATATTTTGAATGCGCGCGGACAGGCTATCAGCGGATGGCCGCAGAGCACTAATTCTGTAGTTCAATCCAAACCGCTTGTTGCAGAAATCGATGATGTGCGTTCACTCTTTGTTTTTGCTGAAAATACCCTTCATGGCTGGAACATTAACGGCCAGAGAAGGGATGATTATCCTGTATTTCTGTCGGCACAGATGCACGGCTCGCCTGCTATTTTTGACAGGCATATTTTGGGTTCAGGGCTTGATGGCAGCCTGTATTCAGTAGGCCCGGAGCCGCTTTTTTCTGATACACTCTCCAACTCACACCGCTCCAACTCACTGCATATTCAATCAGTGCCTGTGTCGAACAGCAGCTTGAATTCTACCCCAAGAGTAGAAAGCGTGCTGCTAAGACACGAAGATGATTTTAACCGCGATGATTTGATTTTGCTTCAATCTGCCAGCGGATCTGTTTTCCTGTATAACAGAAATGGCGAATTGAAATTTACACAATCCCTCGGGCAGCCTGCATCTGACAGTTTTGGGCCGCTTGTGACAGACATCAATAACGACCGGCGTGAAGATGTGATCGCACTTGCTGATTTTGGCCGGTTTTATGCCTGGGATATTTTAAGCACCGACCGCCACCTGGAGCTTCCCACTTCGGGGATGAGATATCCGCTGGTGCAGGACTTTTTCGGTGACGGCAATAAAGAAATCATTGCCCAAACCCGCGACGGGCTCCGGTGCTGGACCATCTATTTTACACGGAGGGAAGCGCAGCAATCCGATTAAATTACATCAGCGAATGCTTCTTCGAGATCGGCAAATTCGAAGTCAAAACCGGACTGAAGCAGTACTCCCGGTTGCGCACGAAGACTTTCGAGTGCCAATTTGGAACCTTCGCCAAGCACAATTTTCAGCACAAATTCAGGAACTTTAAAAAAGGCCGGGCGATTCATAACATTTCCCAGTTTCCGGGCGAAGACGCTCATGGTTTCGGGATTGGGCGAACAGGCATTATAGGCGCCGCTCACTGATTTATTTTGAATGGGATACAGAATTGCATTACATAGATCCCGCATGTGTATCCAGGGGACATATTGCCTGCCGCTGCCCACCGGGCCTCCTAACCCCAGCCAGAACGGAAGTTTCATTTTTTCCAGCATACCGCCATCGTCTTCAAGTACGGGAGCAATGCGCGGGAAAGCTGTGCGCACACCAAATTTTTCTGCACGTCCCGCTTCATTTTCCCAGTCAATACAAAGTTTACCCAGAAAATGATTGGCAGGAGAGGTTTTCTCATCGATTATTTCATCTCCATGGTCGCCATAAATACTGATCCCCGAGGCAGAGATCAGCAGTTCCGGTTTTGAAGTGGCCTTTTCAATGAAGTCAACAAGTTTGCGCGTTGTGTTGATTCTGCTGTTGTAGATCTGTTTTTTAACACGTTCATTCCACCTGCCAAACAAATTTTTGCCCGCCAGATTGATGATCACATCAGCCTGTTCCACAGCTTCATCCAATCCGTCTTCCCAGCTTACAAACTTCTGATTGTCTGCCTGCTCTTCGGCATATTTTTCAGGTGAACGAGTCACGATGGTGATGAAATGTCCGCTTTTCAACAGTTCAGCCCGCAGATAGCTTCCGATAAATCCGGTGCCGCCGGTAATAAGTATTTTTTTAGTTTCCATAACTATCCAGTCAACATTTTCAGGTAGTAAAACAATCCTTTCTTTAAGAGAAGCTAAATCAAAAAGTAGTAAAAGAAAAAGAGAACCGGCGCCGCAAGAATCAGAGAGTCGAAACGGTCGAACATACCACCGTGCCCGGGTATCAGATTGGAGGAGTCTTTTACACCGGCTTTTCGTTTCAGGCTGCTTTCGATTATATCACCCAAAGGGCCAAAGACACTCACAATAATCACAGCCGGAATTAGTGTCCACAAGGGCAGCGGGTAAGGGCTGGCAATCAGGTAAACAATCAAAAAACCGACGGCTGCACCCAGGAAACCAAACCAGAATCCTTCCCAGGTTTTATTCGGACTTACAACAGGCGCCAGTTTGTTTTTTCCGAAATTCTTCCCACCGAAATAAGCAAACACATCATTTCCCCAGATCATCAAAAAGAGTGTTACCGTAAGCCAAAAACCATCCATATCAGCCCCAAGATTGCGGATATTCACAATCATAAAAAAGCCGACCGTGGGATATACACCTGTGAAAAAAGTGCTCATCCAGCGCTGTGAAAATCCGGATCTGTTTTTAAAGAAAGCCCAGCCGGTAATCAGCAAAAGAACAACAGAAAAGACAGCAATAAACCAGAGCGGCAAATAAAAATAGATCCAGATGATAAACGCAATGGCTAAAGAAATCAGAAAATAGTCGGGCCGGCCGGCATGTCTCAGAATCCTGTGGAGTTCCCAGATGGTGAATCCTGCAATTGCGGCAATTAATATCTCGAACGGCCTGCCACCATACCAAATAAGCAGCAACATAATGATGGCAGCCGGAACAGCAAATAGAATTCGTTTACTAAGTTCGCTCAAAACTCTCTGTTTTCTTCATTTTCTTCTTCATCGCTTTCTCGCAGCTCTCGCAGAGCTTCTCGTGCCTCTTTTTCAAATTCTTTCGGCACATATAAGTACACCATTGACATATCACCAATGTTCATGCTTAGTGATGAATCCCTTTTGGAGAGTACAGTGGCCGGAATATCCAGGTCTGCAAGATAGCTTCTTGCCAGTTCCACCTCGTATTCAGTGCCTCTTTCATAAACACATACCCAATTATTGATGTTGCTCGGTTCAGGGCCTCTTAGCATGGCTGATAATTATTTTTTTTGATCGGACTGATTTAACATAACATAAATTACGGCAACTGTAAAAATGATACTCATAAGAAGTATCCAAACCGGAGGCAGCATATCGGCCGACATGTCCTGAAATATCAGCTCCGGAAAGTTTACACCAACCAGCACAGCGGCCCCATTGTTCACAAAATGCGCCACAATTGCCGGCCACAAACTACCGCTCAGCCAGGTCATCAGAGCCAGCAAAACACCAAGAGTGGCCAGGGGCAGTAAGTTGCCAAGCTGCATGTGAAATAAGCCGAATATTATTCCGGAAATAATAATGGCGGTAATAATTCCCCAGCTTTTTTCGAATGCCCGGAGAACGTAACCCCGAAACAGGATTTCCTCACAGATTGCAGGTATCAGAGCGATATTTAGCAGGCCGAATAATATGATGCCGTCGCGTGTCAGAAAATCTTCAATCATCTGGTACTGTGATACCTGGATTTCCGTAAGCGATTCGGGTATGGGAAGGGCAGAATTGAAAAAGCCCAGATAAACGATAACCGGCTGAATCACCACTATCAAAACTGAACCCAAAACAACAAATTTCAGTGAGTGGTGATGCCATTTAAAGCGCAGAAAATCTCTTTTAGTTTCGGAGCCGATATTGAGTTTTACCACAATAAAAGTGGCCAGCCCGATAAAAAGTATCTGTCCGACGGAATTGCCGATAAAGAGCAGATCCACTCTTTCTAACATCAATTCAGAGAGTTCTCCTGCCGATACCATGCCCTCGGTGGCAAAAATAAGCCCAACCACTACCAAACCGGCAACAAGCTGAAACATGATGAAAACGGCTACAAGCCATATCATGGCCACCGCCCAGTGGGAAAAACCGTTTCGATCAGCCCAGGAAAGAACCTGTTCCTGAGCAGATGAGAATGGAGACTCTGAATTCATTTAAAACGTTTCTTCTTTTTCAGCGAAAAACTTCACACCAAGCAATCCTGTAATAAGATTCAACAGCCCTGTTACCGGTATTCCCCAAAATAACTGCCTGAAGAAAGACTGGCTGGCTTCCATAGATTCCGCCATTGCATCAATCATATCGTCTTTGGCACTTTCCGGCATATCCATTGCTTCAATATTGGCAATGGTTGACTGCATTATTTTTTCTGTGTATTCGGGATCAACAAGCATTATCCAGAGCTCATTTAAAATTACACTGATTACCACAATAACCGCTCCTGTCAGAAAGCCGATTACGGCTCCCTGTCCAAGTTTTAATTTTGGTGATACTTCCCTGGTAAAATGCCAGACGGCCAGCAAGCCGGCCACTGATGTAACAAGGCATACAACCACCCCGCTTATCATAATCGGCGAAAAAAATGAACCGGTCGGCTCCGAATTTATTTGCTGATATCCAAAAAACAGACCTACCACAAAACTGATTAAACTGAAAATGGCCCCCACAATTCCCACCGATGGCCAGTAATCATTAAAAGAAAAATTAGATTCCTGTTTTACTTCTTCTTCATTCATGAGCTTTCTGTTTTATTATTTGTTTGAAATTGATCGAATAATGTCAGTGCTGCTGCCAAACCGAACAACCAGCCTAATACAGCTCGGGAAGAATTGGTGTTTTCCCAGAGCTGAAGAAGGTTGCCTGAATAATCGATGATTTGAACGATCACTGCAAGAAAAAGAAACCATAAAACCCAGGTTTTTTGCTTAATCAGGTAAATTGCTGCCGGAATCAGAATCCATCCGGATAATAATCCCAAAAAAACTCCAAAACACCGGCTGTTTACGGCCATCTGTACATCATTAAACATAAAAGAACGATCCGGCATTTGATGGCAAACACCACGAAACAGGTTGCCTGTCCAGTGACCGATACTTTTTTCAGCTCCCCAAAGCCCGCCGCCCAATGAAACCAGCACCAAACCAAAAAGAGCCAGCAACATCACGAAATAGAGCAGTTTGTGTTTCATTTATTTTCTGAATAAAGATCCAAAAAATAGTCCGGCGCCTTGCACGGTTTTCTTGTGTCAGAATTTGTGAAACAGAGATCTACCTGCCCCTGAATGTGCGGCTCCTTCAGACGGTTTGTATAAACGTTGTAATAAGTTTTAAGCCGAATGGCCGGTACATCAAAAATCAGAACTTCAATCTGCATTAACTCATCATAAAAAACAGGAGCTTTGTAGGAAATTTGTGAATAGATGACCGGAAGCATAATTCCATCCTCTTCAAGCCGGGAGTAAGAAACACCCATCGAGCGGATCATTTCTGTACGAGCCGCCTCAAAATATTCCAGGTACCGGCCGTAGTAAACATAACCCATCTTATCGGTTTCTCCGTAGCGGCTCCTCAGCGGATATTTATATTTCAGAATTGCCTGCTGCTCGGGAAACTGCACCATAATCTATTTTTTTCCGGCTTCAACCCAAACTCCCATTCCCGAATATTTTTCAATTCGCTGATCTATCAGCTTTTCAGGCTTCATTTTTTTGAGCCGTTTGAGGCTTTTCATGATCTGGTCTTTCACTGCTTCCGCCGATTGTTTGTAATCGCGATGGGCGCCTCCGAGCGGCTCTTCGATTACGCCATCAATAATTTTGAGCTCGAGTAAATCTTTGGCCGTTAATTTGAGGTTAGTTGCTGCCTGTTCTTTAAATTCCCAGGTTTTCCACAAAATAGAAGAGCACGACTCGGGAGAAATCACCGAATACCAGGTATTTTCCATCATATAAATTTCATTGCCCATCCCGATGCCGATGGCACCGCCGCTGGCGCCTTCACCAATCACTATACTGATGATGGGCACTTCCAGAACGGCCATCATCTTCAGGTTTTTGGCTATTGCTTCTGCCTGACCCCGCTCCTCTGCTTCCAGTCCCGGAAATGCACCCGGTGTATCAAGCAGCGTAACTATCGGTATCCCAAACTTTTCAGCCAGTTTCATCAGCCGGTGTGCTTTGCGATAGCCTTCGGGATTTGCCATGCCAAAATTTCTGTACTGCCGGCCTTTTGTATTGCGGCCTTTCTGATGTCCGATAATCATCACCGATTTCCCGTCAATAACAGCCAGGCCGCCCACTATTGCTTTATCATCGGCATAGTATCGGTCGCCGTGCAATTCAATAAAGTCCTCGGCAATCAGGTCGATATAATCGAGCGTATATGGGCGGTCGGGATGGCGTGCAAGCTGCACCCTTTGCCAGTGTGTAAGGTTCGAAAAGATGGATTCGCGAAGCTGATTTGCTTTCTTTTTGAGGCGGTCAATCTCAGGTTTTAAAACTTCATCTCCGACAGAGATCTCATTCAGCTCTTCAATTTTCTTTTCCAGTTCGGCTATAGGTTGTTCAAAATCAAGATATTGCATGGCGCAGGTATCAGGGTTCAGATTTCAAAATATTTTGACAATATAAGAACAATTCCGCTTCGTGTTCGGCGAAGCTGCTGTTAATTTGCAATTTCCATTTTTTCGGCGAAATAATCACAAAAATCTCTCATATCACCGCTAATGCGTTCATCGTTCGTAGACTTTTCGAGCGTATCGGCCAGGGTGACCAGTGTTTGATGGAAAAAAATTTTCATCTCATCGATGGTCATATCCTTCGTCCACAGGTCAAGCCGGAGGGTATCTTTGTTGTTGTGATCCCAAAGTGCAAGCAGCATCGCCCGCGCGGTAGCTTTATCAAAGCCCTGCAGATCATCGGCCGACCAATTTATTTTTTCAGGTACATTGTTTTTATCCAGTTCTACTTCTATTTGAATTTTTTTCGAAGATTCAGGCATTTTCAAAGTGTTGGTTTACAATTATTTCTTAGCTTTTCCAGTACAAATCGAAATTCTTCCGGGAGCGGTGAGTCGAACTCTACAAATTCGTTGGTTCCCGGATGTACAAACCCCAGCGTTTTAGCATGAAGAGCCTGGCTCTGCATTTTGGCAAATAAGTTTTTAAACATGCTCTTTCTTGAACCAGTGTTAGGGCCGTACCGCACCGTACTGCCACCGTAGGTACGATCGCCAAATACATAATATCCATTATGCTGCATATGCACCCGGATTTGATGCGTTCGCCCGGTTTCAAGTTGAATTTCCAGCAGTGCAAGGTGATCAAACGCCTCAATGCGCTTAAAATGGGTTACGGCCGGTTTTCCACCCTCTTTTAGTATCGTCATAATTTTTCTGTCGCTTGGCGAGCGCCCGATATTTCCTTCAATGGTGCCTTCCTCCGGAGGATTTCCCCACACAATGGCCAGGTATGTTCGTTCAGCTTCTTTTTCCGCAAACTGTTCGGCCAGCTTTTGATGTGCTGCATCGTGTTTGGCTACCACCAGAAGACCGCTTGTATTTTTGTCAAGGCGGTGAACAATGCCCGGGCGCAGTGTTTCCTCATCTGCACTCGACAGATTTTTTTGGGTGTAGTACAACAGGCCGTTCACCAGGGTTCCGCTCCAATTTCCGTATGCAGGATGCACCACCATGCCGGAAGGCTTATTTACAACAAGCAAATCATCGTCTTCATAAACGATATCCAAATCCATTTTTTCTGGCTTGGCTTTTTCCGGAGGCGGTTTAGGCAGCGATATTTCAATTTTATCGCCCGGCTGCATGATGTATGATACTTTTTCGATCTTGCCGTTTACCAGCACATAGCCCTCTTTGATGGCTTTTTGAACTTTATTCCGGGTAGCATTTTGGATAAAAGAAGTGATGTATTTATCCAGTCGGACATCGGTATGCTGGCCTTCGGGCACTTCAAGAAAATATTCGGTTTTTCTGGGATTTTCTTTTTCAATCAGCATAGGCACCTAAAATAAGAAATAAGCTCTTTCCCTTTTGAGAATATCTATCATAAAATTTTCTCATGATATTTTATCCTGTAAATCAATGTCATCAAACACATTAGGCCAAATACAGCTCTTGCTTTACCCTCATTAATCAAAAAAAGTTGAACTTTTTCTGTAAGGGATTCAAAGTTTTCGGTTCATACATGTAGACTATTGATTAAGATTGAAGCTATTATCGCCATTGAGAGAACTTTTTCGAAATCAAGAGTCAGACAAACCGCAGGTGGTTATTCGCGAGAACGGCCAATTGCGGTTTTCTTTTTTTATTGAGCTGATATTTTCTGGCGCAGCATCATTTCGGTTTTGTAGAGCTCACCGTCCCTGATCAATTCCACGTACATTTCATCCCCTTCATCATAATCGCGAAGCAATGCCCAGGCGTGCATTTCACTGATCACTCTCTCATCGCCGATTCTCACAATCACATCACCCGGCATAATGCCGCATTCGTAAGCCGGCCCGTTTTTATTTACGCTGGTAACCAGCAATCCGCGCACGTAGGGCAGCCGGTACCGGTAAATTAGCTGTTCGGTCATGGATGTAAACTCCATTCCGGGGTCGTAATCGAGCATAACAGATCCCCTGGTAAGAAGCTGCGAGATGATGCGGTCTACCCGGTTGCTTGGAATGGCAAAACTGAGGCCTACAAAACCCGCACTTGTACCGCCGGTGTAGATGAAGGTATTCACCCCGATTACTTTGCCGTCACTGTTCAGGAGCGGCCCACCGGAGTTCCCCCGGTTAATCGCCGCATCGGTCTGTATCATGTCGATATAAATTCGGGGATGGTTGGGATTTGCCCTGAAATCCCGGTTGGTGGCACTAACCACGCCAACGGTTGCGGTCGGCTGGCCGTCTTCAAACAGGCCAAATGGGTTTCCCATAGCAATTGCCCATTCACCTACAATAATTTCATCAGAATCACTGAATTCAACATAATCGAAAACTTCGTCAGAATTTATCTGGAGCAGTGCAAGATCTGTCAGTTCGTCACTTCCAATTAATTTTGCCTCATATGTTTCCCCCAGGGTGTTTACCACCATAATTTCACTGGGATTATTTCCAATAACGTGCTGATTGGTAACAACAAGCCCGTCTTCACTGATGATAAAACCCGATCCCATGCTGGTATTATTCCGGCTCTGCTCGCCAAAGAAAAATCGGATTATTTCGTCGTGAAGGGAGTCGAACTGCTGAAGCTGCTCTGTAGCCATAATACTGACAACAGCACTGCTGGCTGTTTCAATGGCATTTGTGATTGCATTTTTTCTGCTTTCGTATATATCCTCTTTGACAGAGATGGGTGTTTCTGCCTGCTCAACGTCCTCTTGAATCTCCTCATCATTATTTTCAACATAAGCGGCTGAAAACGGCATCTCTTCGGATTCCTGGCCCGCATCTGAACTTTCCTGCGATGGGTTGCATCCCTGAATTGCCAGGAATACAGCAAATAAGCTATATGTCAGCGGTTTTTTTAATCTCATCAATCTGCTTTGCTCCAATAGATATCACATCTTTCACAGCTTGTTCGTACGGCCCTTTGTGCCAGGCGCCGGCTGCTTTTTTATGGCCGCCTCCGCCAATTTCGCGAGCCCATGCATTTACATCAATATCACTACGCGACCGCAGGCTCATTCTTATGCCTTCATTGTAAAAATCTTTCAAAAATACAGCGGCTTTCACACCGGAAATACTCAGCGGATAGTTTACAAAACCTTCAGTATCGCTGTATGATGTTCCTGTTTCCTTCAGCATTTCTCCATTAACGCTGATAACTGCTATTTGATTATTTTTATACAGCCGGATTGTTTGCAGGGCTTTGCTTAAGAGCTGCAATTGCGGCAGTGTTTTATTGGAATAGATGATTTCAATCACCTCATTCGGCTTGAAATCCCCACGGCGCAGCAAATCGGCAGAGATTTCAACGGTTGTCGGGGTAACACTTTCAAATTGAAGCGAACCCGTATCGGTAATTATGCCGGTGTAAAGAGCTTTCGCAATTGTTGGATCAATCAGATCGGGATTGTCTTTTGTGATCAGATTATAAATCAGCTCACAGGTCGATGAAATATCTGGTGCCGATATCGAGAGTTCAAAAACATCTTCCGGGTCGGGATGATGATCGATCATCCAGAGCGAAACCGATTTGCCTTCAAACCATTCATCAAATGACCCGAACCGGTGGATGGAATTTCCGTCAACCAAAATCAGCAGGTCACAGGCACTCAGTTTTTTATCCTTCTGTTTTTCCAGTTTAACATCACTCAACAGCCATTCCAGGTTTTCGGGAACATCATCGTCGTTAAAAGCAGTGGTTTTAATTCCCTTTTTTTCCAGCCAGAGGCAAAGGGCAACCTGCGCACCAATGCAGTCACCATCGGGGCGTTCGTGTGAGAGCACCCCCACATGGCTGAAATTTTCAATATTTTCGAGAAACTCTTTATACATACAAATCAAAATTCGGGATGATGTGATCGTGTTATTTGATTAAAATAACATGAGTTCAACATAAGAATTCGGAAAATGAATCTGTGGCTATCCAAAAAGGGCGTGAAGTTGCAAAAATATCATCAATTTCGTCATGCCGTACCCCGATCCCCCAATGGGACAGGCGGCATCTCCTGCGTATATCAACGGCTGGAGATCTCGCATCAGGTGCGGGATGACGCCCTTTTTGAACTAAAATACCTTATATCAACAAATTCAAAGATCTTATATCAAACTCAGGTTTAAAATAACTTCCAAAAATGGCGCTTCTTTCGCTCGATAGCAAATCTTAAATCACAAGAGGTGCCATTGAGATATCTTCTCTATATTATTATGAGAAACATTTTTGTTAGCACTTTTAATTAGGTGCTTAAAGCGCGTATGTGTTTAGCGACCTGACAGATTACGTTAGTCACGAGACTGTCGGGATTTCGGGCAACTGTTTCGCAGGGAATTACCTTTGGATTACAACTCTTAACAGGAACCGAAAAGCACGTTACTTTGTCAGATTGTTAGATTGAGCCGCTAATCACATACTAAAGCACTTAACATTTTTTTATATTTGATTAGTAGGCGTGCAAACCGGATCCCGCACTTGTTCAGCCTCGTTGACTTGGGACAGTTGGTAGGCTTTTCTTTTTTTCGTTGTGATTCTGCTGACAGGGGCCTCCTCATCAAAATCCTGATGTCTTCGTTTACAGCAGCTCATATATGAGCTCAACCAGAAACTGCAAGGCTCCTTTGAGTCAAATCAACGCTCAAAGGGTCATTCCCCTCGTCCGCCATCCGGCAGACTTTCTCCCTTAAAAGGGGACAATTAAAATCTTCGTTCTTATCTTGAACTTACGTGTGTGCTTTGAAGTAAATGCAATTTGCCCAAAGAGGCAATTGTTCTTTTACATGCTGTTGCAAAGATGGTAGTTGGCCTACTGCAGGCGTTGTCAGCCAAAGCCTGCAAACCACCTTCTGGTGCTCGTTAGCAGGTGCTGAGCGAGAAGGAAAAGGTGAGGGAAGACTCATCAGGTGTGGCTTCGATGAGCCGAGCGTAAGTGAACGACTGATGAAGCATCGATATTCGTCAGACTCTGTCAAAACCGGAGAAGCACGTGAGTCGCCTGGACACAGCATAGCAGGTGTAAGCTGCTACTGGCTATGTGGCAGGCGGTGTAAAGATCGCGGGACACGAAGACAGGCTTTGCAACGGAACAAGGGAACCGATCTGCCGGGAGTGCAAGGGG
>SLPZ01000240.1 GCA_007131725.1 Balneolaceae bacterium | reverse complement strand
CGAGCAGGTCTTTCTGTGAATCGGCATACAAAAGATCATTCCTCACCGCGATATCTTTGTTGGCCGGTATATTGATAAAGCCTATGTTGACTGGCGCAGCTGGATCGCGGTTATAAAGAATGTGAATTCCCTTGTTGATTTCATTCACAAACAGATAACCGTCATAAAAATAGATTTTTCCGGGATTTTTAAGATCCCGGGCAGTCTCTGTTTGAACAGCATTGATGAACTCTTCATGACTCATGTAAACCGGCTCATACTCCACCCAGGTGATGGTTTGTGTTCTCAAATCCTGGCATGAGAGTAAAATGAGCGGCAGCAAAAAAAGTGCAGCGGCAAATAGTATCAGGTACTGAAATTGCCGATTCGGGTGAAAAATTTTATTGATGTTCATGGCTCAGGTATCTCGTTATGGGTATCTGTGAGTAATACAGATCAAAAATCTGAGATACCTATTCAGCCGCGAAATAATTTTTGATTTTTTTCAAAAAAATTTGGGATCTGCCTGAAATTTATGGACAATTTAGAGCGAACTCTTTACAGGTGACAGATATGAACATTTTTGATTAATCCATTCCTGGCTTTTCGGACCCATCCCCCAGCCCCCTAACATTACCCATGTAATACTAATTTTTTCATAAATTTTATTGTGGCACAACGTTTGAAAACGTAAAGGATATTTGCTGTTCATTTTGGTTTTATCCAAAACGAACAAAAAGATTAAGGCTGTGAATGAATTGGCGCGCTCTTTTTTTGAACGCGAAGCGATACGATTCCTCTAAAATCAAATCCCGGCTACTTTTCGGGAGAGAGACTTTTTGTGGATTGTAAACCTCTTCGAAAAAAGTCACTCCGCCCTTGTAACGTGCGGTTCGCCATAGGGAGGGAGACGGAGGGTGGGTCTGTCTGCATGCAATCCGCCATCACTCAAATTATTTTTGTATTTTTTTCAAAATGAAAAAGATTCAAATCAAACTAAAAAACTATGTACACGGGACTAAAAGACGACCTTCGCAGCGAACTTGATCAAATCAAAAAAGACGGACTTTACAAAGAAGAGCGAATTATAACCACACCTCAGGGTGCGGTCATTAAAACCACGAAAGGAGATGAGGTAATTAATTTTTGTGCAAATAACTACCTTGGGCTCTCATCTCATCCGCGGGTGATTGAGGCCGCAAAAAAAACCATAGATGAGTACGGTTTTGGAATGTCGTCGGTGCGGTTTATCTGCGGAACGCAAATCATCCACAGAGAGCTGGAAGAAAAAATTGCTGAATTTCTGGGTATGGATGACGCCATCCTCTATGCTGCCGCTTTTGATGCCAACGGCGGGGTGTTTGAACCGCTGCTTGGAAAAGAGGATGCCATTATTTCAGATCAATTAAATCACGCCTCCATCATCGACGGAGTGCGGCTTTGTAAAGCTCAGCGGTTTGTGTTCAAACATAACGATATAGCCGACCTGGAAGAAAAACTGAAAGAGGCATCCGGCGCCCGAACCAAAATCATTGCCACTGACGGAGTGTTTTCGATGGACGGTACCATCGCACAGCTCGATAAAATCTGTGATCTTGCCGACAAGTATGACGCACTGGTGATGAGCGACGAGTGCCACGCAACCGGTTTTGTTGGCGAAAAAGGCCGCGGAGTTCACGAGTACAAAGATGTGATGGGGCGGATTGATATCATCACAAGTACTTTGGGCAAAGCGCTCGGAGGTGCTTCGGGCGGTTTTACGGCTGCTCACCAGGAAATTGTGGATATGCTCCGGCAGCGCTCACGGCCCTATCTTTTTTCCAACACACTGGCTCCTTCCATCACAGGGGCGTCTATCGAGGTGCTGGACCTGCTCAGCGAAACCACCGAACTACGCGATAAACTCGAATCAAGCACAGCCTATTTCCGGAAAGCGATGACCGAAGCTGGGTTCGACATCAAGCCCGGCGAACACCCCATTGTACCGGTGATGCTTTATGATGCCAAAGTTTCACAGGTTTTTGCAGAAAAATTGCTTGAAAAAGGAATTTATGTGATTGGTTTTTACTATCCTGTAGTGCCGAAAGGCGAGGCGAGAATCCGTGTTCAGATCTCTGCCGTTCACGAAAAAGAACACCTGGATAAAGCAGTGGAAGCATTCACAGAAGTTGGCAGGGAGCTTGAAGTAATTTGAGCTTAGGCCGTTCTTATGTCTCTCATATTTCAAACATTCAGCTAAAAACGAAATAGATTCTAACCGGAAATGATAATTCAATTAGAGCATGAATAAAATTCTGATAACCGGAGCATGCGGCCAGCTTGGCAGCGAGCTGACTGCAGCACTTAGAAAGGTTCAGGGAAGCGAAAATGTAATAGCATCGGATATCACAGAGCCCAATCCCAATCTTGGTGAAGGCCCGTTTGAATACCTGGATGTTCTTGACCGCACACGGTTTGAAGAAGTAATTGAAAATTATAATATCTCCGTAATATTTCATCTTGCAGCGCTCTTGTCGGCCAATGCCGAGAAAAAGTCAGATCTTGCCTGGCGGCTGAATATGGATGGCCTGCTGAACACGCTGAACATCGCCAGGGAAAAGCAGTTGAAAAAAATCTTCTGGCCAAGCTCTATTGCGGTATTCGGCCCAGATGCTCAAAAAATTAAAACTCCGCAGGGCAGCCCCTGCAACCCAACAACGGTGTATGGAATTACAAAAGTGGCGGGTGAGCAGTGGTGCGCATATTATCACAAAAAATTTGGGGTGGATGTGCGAAGCCTTCGCTATCCGGGGCTGATCGGCTACAAAGCGATGCCGGGTGGCGGCACCACCGATTATGCAGTGGACATTTATCATAAAGCTCTTGCCGTTGAACGATTTTCCTGCTTTCTGGAAAAAGACAGTGCCCTGCCCATGATGTATATGGATGATGCCGTGAAAGCCGCAATCGACCTGATGCAGTCACCGTCCGAAAAAATTACCATCCGTACGAGTTACAATATTTCTGCCGTAAGCTTTACACCCGAACAAATTGCCGCATCCATCAAAAAACGGATTCCGGATTTTGAAATTGAATATGAACCCGATTACCGGCAGGAAATTGCAGAATCGTGGCCGGACAGCATCGACGATACCCCGGCCAGAAACGACTGGAACTGGGCTCCGCAGTATGATCTTGAACGAATGACAGATGACATTCTTGAAAACCTGCCCGCTCTGATTCAAAAAGATGCACTTTCACCCTGATTGCAAATTTTTAAAGTGATATGAAATAATTAATGGCGCAAGCGTCTCGCTTGTGCCTTTGCCATAACTACCATCACTTATAAGATTGCTCAAACACCCTGCCCCGTTTTTGGATCTCGCTTGTACCATGAACAATTAAATAATTTGACACAAAGTATAACAACACAAAAACTCTGACACCCATGCCAGTACTACACCGCTTCCCCTTACTTCTAACTCTTCTCATTGTTTTCATTTCTTCCGAGCTTTTAGCCCAGGATCGTTTGTCGGGCGAGCTTTTTGCCACGCGTTCCGAAGTAATTGCCAAAAACGGAATGGCCGCAACCAATCATCCCCTTGCCAGCCAGATTGCAATAGATATTTTGAAACAGGGAGGTTCTGCCGTTGATGCAGCCATCGCCGCAAATGCTTTTCTCGGGTTTGCCGATCCTGCCATGAATGGCCTCGGCGGCGATATGTTCGTCATTATCTGGAGCGCGGAGGACGAAAAACTTTACGGATTGGATGCAAGCGGAAAATCACCCCAGGGAATGACTCTGGAGCATTTCAGAGAGAGAAATCTGAACAGTGTTCCCGCATCAAGCCCGCTTGCGGTTACCGTCCCCGGAGTGGTTGACGGCTGGTTTGAGATGTATGAAAAGTTTGGTGTACTCGGGTTTGATGAACTGCTCTCACCAACCATCGATTATGCCAGGCAGGGTGTTGGTGTTCCAGCCGAAATAGCTGATTTGATGGATTTTCTGGACCGGGATCTGATCCGGTTCTACGGTCTTCCGGATGATTTTAAATGGGAAGACCTTGAATATTTCAGCAGCATTTTTCGGCCAGATGGCAGATTTCTACAAAAAGGAGACCTGTTCAAAAATGAAGACCTGGCCAATACACTCCAAAAAATTGCCGAAGATGGTCGGGATGCATTCTACCGGGGAGAGATCGGTGAAGCAATCGTGGAGCACCTGCAGGAACTGGGTGGATTTATGACGATGGAAGATTTGAAAAATCATTCATCCGTTTGGGTTGATCCGGTTTCCGCGAACTACCGCGGCTATGATGTCTGGCAGATACCGCCTCCGACACAGGGATTGGCGGCACATCAAATTTTGAATATTCTGGAAGGATTTGATTTATCCGGTTACGGATTCGGCAGCCCGGAGCATGTGCATTACTTTACCGAAGCAAAAAAGCTGGCCTATGCCGATCTGCAAACTTATGTAGCCGATCCGGATTTCAGTGATTTACCTGTCGAAGAACTGCTGTCAAAGGAATATGCCGATCAGCGCCGGGAACTGATTCGTGATGACTGGACAGGGAGTTACGGGCCTGGGCTGAATATTGAAAACCACACAATTTATCTGACAACAGCAGATAAAGACGGCAACATGGTTTCACTGATTCAAAGCAACTCATGGCTGTTCGGTTCGCTGATTATGCCGCCGGGCCTGGGTTTCCCGCTTCAGAATCGCGGCACCGGATTTACGCTTCAGGAAGGGCATTATAACACATATGAGCCTGGCAAGCGGCCATTTCACACCATTATTCCGGCGTTTGTGACGAAAGATGGAAAGCCGTACATCAGTTTTGGGTTGACAGGCGGAGGTATGCAGCCGCAGGGCCACGCTCAAATTATAATGAATATTGTTGATTTCGGGATGAACCTGCAGGAGGCAAGCGATGCCCCCAGAATCCGGCATTCGGGTTCAGGTACCGGAGCCATCGAACTCGAGTCAGGATTTGACTACAAAACCGTTCGTGCATTGCTGAAAAAGGGACACACCGTTAAGTACGGATTTGAAAGTTTTGGCGGCTTCCAGGGAATTTTGTTTGATGGCACATTTTACTACGGAGCCTCCGAATCCCGCAAAGACGGCCAGGCAGCCGGGTATTAAAAAAAAGTACAACGGGCAGTATACGCTACGAATTTTTACACGTAGTTGTGCCTGCCCGTTATTCAGTATTATAATTCCCGGAAAGATTCTGGCAAGGTTAATTGTTTTGGCCGATGATTCAGGTTCCTGCTTTGCATTGGTTTGTCATGCCGGACAAGCTGTCCGGCGTACTTTATCCCCCAATTATTAAAAAAATTACTGCAAAGAATTCATCAAAATCACTCAATAATTCAACTCTGCTTAACAAAAGAATCCTATAAACAAAGTAAATTCGGATTTTTTATCGGATAAATATTTCAACTGCTTTATCTTTATTTAATGTCCACATAATTTTACAGACAGGACTAACCGTAAAATATTATGCTCAACAGATTGAATGATCAAGCGGGGACGGCTAAAAATATATATCATCAGCTCAAACATGCCAGTGTAAAAAAAGCCGCACAAATCCTGGAAGATCTGAACCAAAAATTGGGAAAATGCAGCCCGGATGAAATTTTGCAGTGGGGATATAACTGTTTCGGCGAACAGATGGTGATCGGTACGGGATTTGGCCTTTCCGGAATTGTAATTCTCGATTGGGTTCACAAGCTCAATCTGCCTGTAACGGTCTTTTATCTTGATACAAACCAGCTTTTTCCCGAAACCTATCAATTAAAAGAAAAAATCCGGGAGCGGTATCAATTCAGGATTGAATCGGTTCAACCCGAATTAACATTGGACGAACAGGCTCAAAAGTTTGGTGAAGAGCTATGGAGAGCAGATCCTGACAAATGCTGCTATCTTCGAAAAGTTCAGCCATTGGAAAAGTACCTGTCCGGGAAAAAAGCGTGGGTTACCGGTGTGCGCCGCAGCCAGGCCGATACGCGGGAACAGACGGAGGTGATTGAGTGGGATCCTGAAAATTGCGTGGTAAAAATCAATCCGCTTGCCCGCTGGAGTGATAGTCTTGTCTGGAACTACATCGAAAAAAACAAGCTGCCTTACAACCCTCTGCACGACCACGGCTATCCTGCGATCGGTTGTGTTCCATGTACAGTGCCTGTTGACTCCGGTGCCGATCAGCGATCAGGGCGATGGGAAAACCTCGAAAAAACCGAGTGCGGCATTCACATCCCTTCACAAAAGTTCAATAATGGCCGTGCCTGAAGACTTCGTCTGATGAATTGAAACAAAAAAGATTTTAGTTTTAATCGATTCAGAACCACAATCAAGACAGACAGCCCAAATTCTGCTTCGCTAAGAAAGCCACTTTTAACCTGGTTTTCTCACCAAGAAATTTTTTGTGAGAAATCCGGGTTAGTTGCATGTTTTTTTGATTAGTATCCGGCTCAGAAAGTTGGCCCCGGATGGTTTTTAAAAATAGTTAGCTACGCAGGTTTGGACCTTTTATTTAACGTGAGTTCGAGATAAAACTAAAGGTATCGTCAGTTTGAGCGCAGTTCCGACCGCTTTTTGTCCGGAACGAAGTCGAAAACTCTATATTTCGACTTCATTCCGATGGAAAGGCACCATCGGAATTGCGCTCAACATGACGTTGTAGCCATTTATTATCATTCTTATCTCGAACGTTATTTAATCATACTGCGATTACAATTTAACCGTTTCCCCGGTTTTCACCGATTCGTCGCTGGCCAGTACAATTTGAAGGGTATGCACCACTTCACGCAGATGATCGCTCAGGTCAAGATCTTCGAGGATTGACTTTAGGAAAAATTCCTGCTCCAGGTAGCAAAGTTCGTCGTGATCCGGCTCATCGGGTGTATCGATCATCTCATCTTCTTTGATGAGGTTGCCTTTTTCATCTGTTTTGCCGTGATGCAGGTGAAGCCGTTTTACAGAAGTGTGCCCGCCAATATCGGCGGATGAGCCCCTCGGCAGATCGAATGTATTTTTTCTGATGCTCACGCTTCCATCCGGACCAATGACATCTTTCACAAAATAGGCCTGTTCACTCATCATCGGTCCCCAGCCGGATTCGTACCATCCCACAGAGCCGTCATCAAACCGAACCTGCAACTGGCCGTAGTTGTACTGATCGGGATCAATTTCATCACTCAGCCGCGCCCCGATGGCCGAGACGCTAACCGGATTGGCCTTGGTCATCTGGCACATCACGTCCACATAGTGAACGCCGCAGTCGACAATGGGAGACATCGCCTCCATAATGCTTTTGTGAACTTTCCACTCTTTGCCTGAGCTCTGCTGGTTCAGGTTCATTCGCATCACCAGCGGTTTGCCGAGCTGCCCTGCAATATCGATGAACTTTTTCCAGCCGGGATGGTGCCTCAGAATGTATCCAACCACCACTTTTTTACCGGTTTTTTGAGCCGTCTCAACCACAGCATTGGCATCTTCGAGAGTCTCTGAAATCGGTTTTTCCACAAAAACATGGCAGCCAGCATTCATCGCCTGAATTGCAAATTTGGCGTGTGTACCGGGATAAGTACAGATGCAGACCGCATCGGGTTTGGTTTCGTCGAGGGCGGTTTCGAAATCGCTGAATGTGGGAATAGCGCCCAGCTCGTCGGTCAGCCGTTTCAGGTTATCCTGGTTGCGGTCAACAAGGGCAACGATATTAAATCCATCTGATTTATGGTAGGCGCGGCTATGTGAGGTTCCCATATTTCCACAGCCGATAACAAGTACATTTATTTTAGACATGACAAAAATTCAAAAAATTTCAGGTTGAGAATTGATTTATTCAGCATGATAGCACGAAGGGCAGAATTCTGCAAAAAGGTTTTGTATAGATATGT
>SLPZ01000083.1 GCA_007131725.1 Balneolaceae bacterium | reverse complement strand
GAGGTGATTGTAGCGCGGAGGCCCCACCCGTTCCCATTCCGAACACGGCCGTTAAGCTCCGCAGCGCCGATGGTACTGCAATCGCGGTAGAGTAGGTCGTCGCCTCATCTTTGACTTTACATAGCCTGTTGACTCACAATCAACAGGCTTTTTTTATAGCCTGTTTTCAACCTTCTTTATCATTTCCGGATACCAGGAATCAAAGGTCTCTTCACGAATATTTTTTTGGATCTCATCCATCAGCCATAAATAAAAGGTGAGATTGTGTTTTGAAGCAAGTTCGAGCCCTAAAATTTCTTTTGCTCTGAAAAGATGATGAATATAACTCATTGAATATCTCTGGCAGATATCAGTTGGAAAATCAGGATCAAGCACTTGATGATGATTTTTCCATTTAGCATTTCTGATATTGATTATGCCGTTCCGCGTATATAACATGCCATTGCGTGCATTACGGGTGGGTATCACACAGTCAAACATATCAATTCCCAGGGCAACACATTGTAATAAATTTCCAGGCGTACCTACCCCCATCAAATATCGTGGTTTTTCTTTTGGCAAATGATCAGTATTAAAATCGGTGATTTCATACATCAAATCGGTTGGTTCACCCACACTTAGTCCGCCAATTGCCAGCCCCTCAAAATCGAGCGAGGACATAAATTCAGACGATTCTTTTCGAAGATCTTTATACGTGCCTCCCTGTACAATGCCAAATTGAAATTGCTGATGGCCATACAAAGAATCGGAATTCAAAAAAGCATCACGTCCTCTTTTTGCCCATCGGTGGGTAAGTGCCATTGATTTTTTTACATAGTCATATTCTGCGGGCCACGGAGGACATTCATCTAAAATCATCATAATGTCAGAACCCAGTATTCGTTGGGTTTCTACAACATTTTCCGGTGTAAATAAATGCTTTGATCCATCGAGATGGCTTTGAAATGTGGCGCCTTTCTCCTTTAATTCCCTGATTTCTGCAAGTGAAAAAATTTGGTAACCACCGGAATCTGTTAAAATTGGCTTATTCCAGCCCATGAATTGGTGAAGACCGCCTGCATTTTTCATGATTTGATTGCCAGGTCGCAAATAAAGATGGTAAGTATTACCTAAAATAATTTGTGCCTTAATCTTCTGCTTAAGATCGTCCTGGCTTACAGCTTTTACAGTACCCTGGGTTCCTACAGGCATAAAAATCGGGGTATCAATGCTGCCATGATCGGTAGTGATTTGTCCAAGGCGGGCTTTTGTCCGTGATAATGTTTTAATTAATTGAAACAAAGACTTTTAAATACTTTTATATGTTAGGTTATTTTAATTTGGCCACAATATTTAATTTATTGTTGCATTTTAGGGTTGAATAGAAAATTAAAAAAGAGTCTCATAATCTTTCTGATTTAAATTTTATACGTCAGCAGAAGATAAGGGAAATTAGATGTTGTAAGTAATTTTTAAGTTTAATATCGTATTAATCGAAAAAATGAACCAAATTTAAGTTTTTTAATTTGTAATACTTTCAGCACATCTAATCGAATTAATTTTATTATTTTGCTATTTATTATCATAGCGTAAATATTCTGAGTGCCAACAAGTTTGGTTTGGTCAACAAAATTTATGGTAAGCGATACTCTCATAATTACTCCAACATTCAATGAAGCCCATAACATCGGTAAATTGATAGATCAGCTCATGAAGCTGTCTCACAGAGTTGATGTATTAATTGTTGATGACGGTTCACCTGATGAAACGGCAAAACTTGTTAAAGAAAAACAAGGAGAATATAAAAACAGGGTTTATTTGATTGAACGGGAGGGAAAGCTTGGGCTGGGCACCGCCTATGTGGAGGGTTTTAAATTTGCCCTGGAAAAAGATTATGATTATATATGTGAAATGGATGCTGACTTTTCACACAGTCCTGAAGACTTGCCAAGGTTGATTGATACTGTCAGAAAAGGTGAGGCAGATGTCGCGGTTGGTTCACGGTATTCCGATGGAATCAGCATTGTGAATTGGCCATTATCCCGCCTGATCCTGTCATATTGTGCCAATTTATACGCGAGGACCATTACAGGCCTGCCGATAAAAGATACCACTGCCGGATTTAAATGCATTCGCCGGAAAGTGCTTGAAACCCTGAACCTGGATAAAATCAGTTCCAATGGTTATGCATTTCAGATAGAAATTCACTTCAGGGCATGGAAAGCGGGCTTCAAACTGAAAGAGGTATCCATCATTTTCAGGGAGCGTGAAGAAGGAGTGTCCAAAATGTCACGATCTATTGTCCGGGAAGCAGTCTGGAGAGTCTGGAGCCTGAAGTTTAAAAGTATGTTCGGTTCACTTTAAACTTTTTTTCAAAAAAATTTCTAATACAAAATAGAGGCGATCGAAACGGCACTTTCAGTCTCTTTTTCATCCCACCAGTAATAGTTGATCAATTTGCCTACAGAATCAGGAAACATATTCAGATAGGTGTACAAAGGCGGGAAACCACATATCCTGGTGGCGTCGTACTTTTCAGAAACAAGTTTTAACAAGTTTTCCGGATTGGCATTTTGGGCATGTTTCAGAAACTGCTGATCGTATTTTTCGACATCTTCCCTGAATTGTGACGCCGATTTTTGATCTCCAAACTTTCTTCCAACATGAGATAAATCACCACTGATCAATATGAATGTGTCATCGTCGATTAAATTTTTCAGAGTGGATGTAAACCGGTCAATCTTGGTTGCCAGATCGCCGCTGGTGTGATAAAAAAGTTCATCAAAATAGCCGGTCAAAATGGGCACAATTTCAAAATCATGCTGCCAGATTTGTGAAGCGTACAGCAATTGAATCTCGATACTGTGTTCCACGCGATGGGCTCTGTCTTTCAAAGTAAATCCGCTTTCTGAACTTTCTTCACTCAATGAATTAAGAATTTCCTGATTGGTTCGGAATGTTCGCCCGGCCACCTGAAAGTCTTTTCCTGATCCGATGAAAGGAAAATCATCGTAAAACCGTCCGTGGTATCCCGCATAATGAGAAGTGGCAATAAAAATAACCTTCGCCGGTTTTAAATGGCTGATTTTTGAGAATGCCTCAACATACTGATTTTTAGCCGCTTTAATATCTAAATGAGGAGCATAGAGTGCTTTAATTTTCTTCTTTTCAGATTGATTTTCTGAGCTGCCATTACTCATTCCTAAAAATGAGTTTAATTCGTCAGAATTTTCAGGATAGCTTATCCCGGCCAGTGCAGGCTGCCGCACATCTGATGCTTCAAATTTTGATTCAATTTTGTCTCTTTTTTTTTGGTACCTGGCAGAGTTCAATACTGCGTATTCATCCAGTAACTGAATAAAGGCAAGCATTTCTTCTTTTCCCAGATCACCGTTTATCTGGCGGCTGATTTCTTCCAGGCTCAACGCCCCATTGAAAAGTGATAGCAGTGGCTGTACCGTTGCATCGAGTGCAAAATTTTGGGGAACGTATCCCATAGCGTCATAAAAAACAATTAAGTCCCGGTTTTGATCGCGCACCTGGATAATCTGCAAATCCGGCCTGACCTCCGGAATTTTTTGAGTCAGGCTGTTAAAAAGTTCATTATCACTTTCCATTGGTTTGGCCTCTCATTTTCCAGCATTCACATTTTTTACCGTACTTAATGCAGATTGGGTGATCCGGCGGTTCCGAAATACGGGCCTTGCACGCATTCCGTCCGTGATGTATCAGCAGATGTGAGAGATTGGTCCACGTTTCGCGCGGGAAAAGGGCCATCAGGTCCCGTTCAATCTTATCGGTGTTCTTTTTCTCGCGGGTGAGTGCCAGCCGGTTCGAAATTCGTTTCACGTGTGTATCTACCACCACACCTTCGTTTACTCCAAAAGCATTGCCCAAAACCACATTGGCAGTTTTTCTTGCAGCACCGCGCAGGCTTAAAAGTTCATCCATTGTGTCCGGGACGCTGCCATTGTAATCATCAACTATTTTTGCGGAGGCTTCTTTCAGTGATTTGGCTTTGTTTCGGTAAAACCCGGTAGATCGAATTAATTCTTCAAGATGCTCAAGAGGAGCTTCGGCCATAGCTTCTGGCGTGGGATAGGCTTCAAACAGATCAGGTGTTACCTTATTTACTCTCACATCAGTACACTGGGCACTTAAAATTGTGGCGATTAATAATTCAAACGGATTTTGATGATCGAGCTCACAACGGGGATTAGGATAGTGCTCAAGCAGCTCATTATAAATTTTCATAGCCCGTTGTTTAGCTTCTGCAGATTTTTTTGGGATTTTTGGCACGGTGTTAATCGGATATTTTTTGATGATTTCTGATCAAAGTTCGCAAATAGTGGTAACCGGTACAAGTTTTTGATTGAGTTATATCATGCATCATGTCCTTAAATCAGCATGGTTCCTTGTCTCTTTATGATTTATCTTGATGTGGTTTTTCAACGAACATCCTGAACCAATCATTTCAACCAGATCGCAGAATTGATAAATCATGAGCAGAAAACTGGCTTATGGAACTGTTTTACTACTAACGCTGATTTATATTCTCAGTTTTATTGACCGGCAAATTGTTGCTGTCCTGGGAGTTCAAATCCGCGATTCGCTGATGCTCAGCAATTTCCAGATCGGGTTGCTCTACGGGCCTGCTTTTTCTTTTATCTATGCGCTGGCAGGAATCCCAATGGGCAGGCTGGCCGACAAGACCTCCCGCAAATTGATGATCTGTCTGGGTTTGTTTATCTGGAGTTTTATGACCCTGATCAGCGGATTTGCAGCATCTTTTACGTTTTTGGTTACAGCTCGTTTGTTTGTAGGCTTGAGCCAGGCGATGCTGAGTCCCGCCGTTTATTCGTTTATGGCCGATGAGTTTACTCCGGAGAAGCGTGCAACGGTATTTTCGGTTTATGCCAGCGGAATTTTTATCGGGATCGGGCTTTCGTTTCTGGCAGGCGGAGCCATCTCTATGCAGTACGATTGGCGCATGGCGATGGTTGCCGCCGGTTTGCCGGGTATTTTGCTTGCACCGGTTGCCTGGTGGTACTTAAAAGAACCCGATCGAAAAAACAAACCTGCTGTATATGGCAGAAATATTTTACAGGAATTACAGGCCATGCTAAAAAAGCCCACCATTCGATGGCATTTAACCGGCTTTTCTGCACTGGCTTGCACCGGCTACACCATTCTTGCATTTGCAGGAAATGTATTCTCTGATGTGTTCAATTCGCCCGAATACATTTCACCTTACGGCTGGTTTATGTTCGGGGTGGCCGGTACCGTGATATTGTCCGGGAAAATTGCTGACCGGTTGGCTGCATCAGATCCCGCAAAACGATTTTATTTGGGAATTGCAGCAGCTCTTGGCGGAATTCCTTTTTATCTTTATGGACTGTTTTCTTCTGATGTAGAAACGGCATTTATCTGTATGGGATTTGGCGTGCTGATTTCATCATCTTACAACGGTGTGGCGGCTGCGCTGCTTCAATATTTTGTTCATTCACATCAGCGGGCGCTTGCAGGCGGGCTTTATTTATTTGTCATCAGCATAGCCGGTTTTGGGATAGGACCGCCGCTTACAGGGTGGCTGACCGACTCCGTATTTTCAGGAACATATTCAGTATCTTTTGCTATGATTACGGTGATTCTGATGTGCAGTTTAATCGCCGTTTTTACATTTATTCAGGCTATAAAAACGTATCATACAGACGCTGTAAAAATCAATAAAAACAACGAACCGGATATTGCTTAGCACCATTTTACTCTGTAAGCTTGGCAACAATCAAAAAGAAATATTTTGTCAAAAGAAAAGTATAAAGATAAACCGTTAATTGAGTACATCGACCTGACCCGATGGAGAGAAGCACCCTTTCTGATGATCAAGGGTTTTTTAATGGGCTCGGCTGATATTGTACCCGGTGTAAGCGGCGGCACCATGGCGCTGATCACCGGTATTTACGACCGGTTAATCTTCGCCATAAAAAGTTTTAATGCAAGTGCAGTTAAAAGCCTTTTAACACTCAGGATTGAAGAATTTTTCTCACAGTTTCACTGGAGGTTTGCACTGCTGCTAATCAGCGGGATGTTTCTTGCGGTTGTGTTTTTTACCAGAATCGTGCCTCTTCAGGTCTACATGTTCACACATGCCGAAATTATTTACGGGCTGTTTTTTGGCTTGATTGTCGGCTCTATCTTTTTGTTGATTTCAGAGATAAAAGGTTCAGACAGAAACTGGAAATTTTTATTTCCGATGGCTGCCGGCACACTGATCGGCTTTTGGGTTGTAAACCTTGTTCCTGCAGATACCCCCGAAACGTCATGGTATGTGTTTTTAACCGGATCTGTGGCTATTTCTGCCATGATTTTACCCGGAATTTCTGGTTCTTACATCCTGCTTATTTTCCGGAAATACGATTACATACTTGAACAGCTTAGCCTGCTGGGAACCACACAAACCTGGGATGCATTTATCAATCTGATTCCTTTCGGGCTTGGCATCATAACAGGTTTGATAATTTTTTCCAGAATTCTTTCGTGGATGTTAAAATCATTTCATACAATAACCATTGTACTTCTAATCGGTTTTTTGATAGGCTCACTTTATGTAATCTGGCCCTACCAGGAGCGCGAGTACGAAGAAATTGTGTTAAACGTGGAAATGCTTCCGGTTACGAATCCGCTTGTTCAGGAAATCAAACAGCGTGATGATGTACCTGATAAACCTGAATTTCAGCGAATCGGGCAGATAATCAACTCTGAATCGGCATTGGGAGAATTTACGGTTGTACAAATTGAAACCGTGGCAAGAAAAGTTATCGCAACTGAGCCGTTTATTCCCTGGCTAACGGAACGTGAGATTGATGATGTTAACAAATCAGGAGGGATTATTGGAATGGTTATCGGGTTGGGGATGATTTTTGGTATATCCTATTTGCGGAAGAAAAGCAAAACGGATTAAGCGAATCAAAAAACCGTGCATTTCATTATTCGATTTATCTTATAGGTAAATAGTGATTTCCATGATTAATAAATCTCGTCTTTTTGTGTATTTTAAATAATAAACATCAACCAAGAACGGGTCTGAATCATGATTGAACTTAAAAAAATTTTAGTACCAACCGACTTTTCAAAAGGAGCTGAAATTGCATACCCGATAGCTCAAAATGTTGCCGATACTTTTGGTGGTGTGATTGATTTTATTCACATCATTCCCACATTAAAATATTTCAATGAGAGTTTGAAAAGGCTGGGCGTGCCGCTGGATATGAACAAAGATGTGTATCCGCAGATTATTGATGAAGCCGAACTGAAAATCAGCAAGGCGATGAATCAGTACCTTAAAGAGATCAATAAGGGCAAGCATATTATCAAGGTTGAACGCAGGCCGGCTGAGGCTATTACGGAATATGCCAAAAAAAACGGCTACGATATGATCATTATGGGAGCCAAAGGAAAGCACGAATCCAGCCTGATCAGGGGTGGCACAACCGAGCGGGTGATCAGAAAATCGAAAGTTCCCGTCTTTTCCGTAGATAACCGCTTTGATAAAAACAATGTGAAAAATGTAGTTCTTACTACAGATACTTCCGAGTTATCGTTAGCGGCATTTCCACTTGCACTTTCGATAGCCGATACTTTCGGTGCTCATTTAACGCTGTTCCACGTAATTGAGCTGTATGGCAATGTATCTGAAGAAATACCCAGAAATCCCGCAAAAGGAGAGGCTATTTCAATTTACGAAGGATTGATTGACCGCATCAATCACTATTTGAATAAAAGAAAACTGGAAAATATTCATGTGCAGCGAACCGGTGTTACTTTTGAGGATGAAGTTGTGATAGCTGATGGAGAAAAAAGCAGGACTGTTCAGCTTTTTACCAAAATTGAAAAAGGTATTTCTGCCCATTACGAAATTGAAGCTTATGCCGCCGATAGCGCCGACCTTCTTGTAATGGCAACACACGGCCACAGCGGCCTGGCTCATCTGATTTTAGGATCCACAGCAGAAAAAGTTGCCCAATATGTAAAAAAACCGGTAATCACCATTCGCCCCGAAGAAAATGATTTCAACGGTGATTAAACTTGGCACTATTTTCGGAGCGAATTAGCTTTGGTTTAGTGACCTGAGAGAGTGCGAACGGCAGAGAGCTCCTGTCAGAGTCGCGGTTTGCTGATTCGAGCGATATGTTCTTTGCCTCAGGGGACTCTGTAAGGTTGTTAAAAAACCGGATGAGTTAAAATACCCCGGAATGTCGGGGGTTTTTTTTGAGAATGCTTTTCACAATTATATTAAAAACAACTTGTTTTTTAATACTTAAGATCGCATTATTTGTGCTTCTGTCTAAAGAGTGCATCATCGAAGAAAGACATGAACCTAAAAGAGGTATTTTTCGTATCTCGAATGCTGTAAACCAAAATCAAATAACTATATCATGACAATCATAAAAAAATGGGGTTTGGGAATTTTGCTTGCGGCATTCATGCTGCCGTCTGTACTTTTTTCTCAAAACCTGGAAGCTTTCGAAGAGAACGTGACGGAGTTTACGTTGGATAACGGCCTGCACTTTATCATAGTTGAAAGGCCTGTTGCACCGGTAGCCAGTTTTGTAACTTTTGTTGATGTTGGCGGAGTTGACGAACCGGCCGGACACACCGGAATTGCTCACATTTTCGAACATATGGTCTTTAAAGGTTCCAAAACTGTGGGTACAACTAACTGGGAAGAAGAGCAGGAATATATCGATAAACAGGATGAGGCCTACCGCGCCTGGCTTGATGAAAAATTTAGTCCTCAGCCAGACGAAGAATTAATGGAACAGTACTGGGCCGATTTTGAAAATTATAAAGAAAAAGCCAGTGAGTATGTTGTTACCGGAGAGTTTGATGATATCATCAGCCGTGAAGGTGCTACCGGGCTGAACGCACGAACAGGATACGATTTTACCGACTATTTTTACAGCCTTCCGCAGAATAAGGCAGAACTCTGGTTCAGTCTCGAATCCGACCGTTTTCAGAATCCCGTTTTCAGAGAGTTTTATGAAGAGAAGGATGTAATCCGGGAAGAGCGCAGAATGGGTGTGGATTCCGATCCTTTCGGACGCCTGAGAGAAGAATTTTTGAGCATCGCATTTAAAGCCCATCCGTACGGGCGCAGTTTGATTGGCTGGCCGTCTGATATCACAGCCACTACCATTCAGGATACTCAGAGTTTTTTCGAAACCTACTATACCAACGACAATTTCACATTTGCAATAGTGGGTGATGTTGACCCGGATGATATGCGTGAACTGGCCGAAATATATTTCGGCGGTATTGAGTCCACCCACCAGGCACCTGTGGTAAAAACTGAAGAACCCGAACAGAGGGGAGAACGCCGCTTCACTATAGAAGAAGAAACGCAGCCTATTTTTATGGCCGGATATCATACCGTAAGCCAGATGCATGAAGATTATGCTGCGCTCGAACTTCTGTCATCCATACTATCCCAGGGGCGAACATCCCGGTTGTACCGAACGCTTGTACAGGATGAGGAATTGGCACTGGCTGCTCAAACTACTGTTGGATTTCCGGGAACAAAGTATCCGTCGCTGTTTGTAGTATTCGGGCTCCCAAATCAGGGAGTGGATATCGATGAGCTGGAAGAAGCCATCTTCAGAGAGTTTGAAAAAGTGAAAGATGGCGACATTACACAGCAAGAGCTCGACAGGGCCATCACCAACGCCAGGGCCAACCTTGTAAGAAGCCTTAATTCAAATATGGGGCTGGCTATGAATTTGGCAAGAACACACGGACAGCAGGGCGACTGGAGAAGAATTTTCACCCGAATTGAAGATCTGCAAGAGGTAACACTTGAAGACCTGGAGCGGGTGGCCAACCAGTATCTTGTGAAACAAAATCGAACGGTGGGCAAAATTGTGAACCGTACAGATGACGATGAAGTTGCAGAAGCTCAAAAAGAAAATTAAAGAGGTACGCTCATGAAAAAATTAATTATAATTAAAACACTACTGTTTTTATTACTGGTTCAGTTGGCATCAGCCCAGAAAAGCTGGGATGAAATTGAATATCCGCCGCTGAACAGTTTCGAAAAGCCGGATGTCGAGATGTTTGAGCTGGACAACGGCATCAAGTTTTATTTGGTGGAAGATGATGAACTTCCGCTGATAAATCTTCGCGTTTTAGTTCGAACCGGCGGTGTGCTGGTTCCCAACGAAAAAGCCGGCCTCAACTCCATTGCGGGTACAGTGATGAGAACCGGAGGTACCACATCCATTTCCGGCGATGATCTGAACGAACTTCTGGAAGACCGCGCCGCCCGAATGGAAACCAGCATCGGGCTGACATCGGGCTCAGCGACTATGAATGTTCTGAAAGATGATTTTGATGAACTGCTTCCCGTTTTCATTGATTTACTAAAAAATCCGGAATTTCCGGAAAATCGTATCGACCTGGCAAAAACCCAGGAAAAATCGAGCATTTCAAGGAGAAACGACGAAACGATGCCGATCGGGATTCGGGAATTCAGAAAACTGATTTACGGTTCTGATTCACCTTATGCCAGGATTACCGAGTACGAAACCATCGATAATATAACACGCGATGACCTGGTTGAATTTCACGAAAAATCGTTCGTGGGCCAGAACATGATGATCGGTGTGATTGGTGACTTTACTACGGAAGAAATGAAGCAAAAACTAAGTGATGCTTTTGAATCCGTACCCGCAGGAGAAAAACTTGAACTGGATTTTCCTGAAATAGATTACGAGTATGAAAGCACCATAAACTTTGTTGATAAACGAGATGTAAACCAGAGTTTTGTGATGATGGGACACATCGGCGGTATGCGTGAAAATCCCGATTATGCGGCCATCCAGGTGATGAACCGGGTTTTGAGTGATGGTTTTTCAGGCCGCCTGATGCGGATTGTCCGAAGCCAAATGGGGCTTGCATATTCAGTTTTCGGTGAATATGGAAGCGGCAATTTCTTCCCCGGAATGTTTTACACCGGTGTAATGACCAGCAGCGAAACCACTGCAGAAGCTATCAATGCAATTCTTGAGCAGGTGAAAAGGCTACAGGACGAACTCGTTTCTGAGGAGGAGATGAACGATACCAAAGACCGCTTTTTGAACTCGCTGGTGTTTGAATACGACAGTCGCGCAAGTGTGCTGAACGAGCGGATGAGTTTTGACTATGCCGGGCTTGATCCAGATTCTTTCGACAGGCTTGTGGAGGAAATTCAGGCTGTTGCGGTTGAAGATATTCAAGAAGTGGCACAAAAATACCTCAGGCCCGATGCTCTCCATATCCTGGTAGTGGGCAACGGAGAGGAGATTGGCGATCAGCTTGAGCAGTTCGGCGAAGTGAATGAAGTTGATATCACCATACCGGAACCCGGCGATGATGAAGAAGTGGTTGCCGGAGATGCCGAAGCCGGCAAAGAGTGGCTTGGCAAAATGGCAGATGCAGTTCTGCCCGGCGGCGTATTCGACGGTGACCTGGTTTTTGAAGCCGATAACACCGTGCAAACTCCGCAGGGTGAGATGGTCCTCAGTATTAAACAGACTGTGAATTTTGATGAGGAAAAACTGATCTCTGAAATAAGCATGCCAATGGGCCAGGTAACTTTGCAGGTTATTGACGGCGAAGGCACCATGAGCATGGGCGGCAATGATATGCCGATGCCGCCTGCCGAAAAAGAACAGGTTATGGCCGAGTTTTACAGAAATCATGTCTACCTGGCTCTGAACAGAGAAACTCTTGATGTTGCATATCATGGAATGGCTGAAATGGACGGTGCAGAGTATGTGCATATCCGGATTGAGAACGATTTGACTCTGAATCTTTATCTCGACCCGGAAACTTCGCTGCCCGCTATTACTACCTACCGCCAGTTCGATCCACAGCAGGGCCAGCGGATAACGGTAAAAACCGTATCTGAAGATTGGCGTGAATCAGATGGTGTGATGATGCCGTATCAAACCACGGTTTATTCCGATGATTCGCAAGCTGCCAAAACGGAGGTTAAGTCGCACTCGGTTGAATAATCAGCTATAAGACCTGGCAGAGTGTTCTAAGGCTGTCCAAAAAGGGCGCTTTACAGGATACATTATCTACAAAACCGTCTTGCCGGACACCGATCCGGTATCTCCTGCTTTTATCAAAGAGAGGAGATCCCGTATCAGGTACGGGATGACGCCCTTTATGGACAGCCTCTATTTAATTTAGTGGGCAATATCCGTCAGTTCGAGCGCAGTGCGGGAGCATATGCGACCAAACAAAGTCGAGAACTCGTTTTAGGGTTTGGCATTCAGCATCTCGAATTCATCCCGCCTGTCCCGATTGTTTTGGATCGGGGACTGTACTGCATCGGGATTGCGCTCGATGTGACGTGAAAAAGTCGTTTTAGTCCGCCAAATATGTACAATTAAATGGCTCTGATTGAATCAGAGCCATTATTTTAGTGCCAATATTATGAAAATCCAAAACGACGAATACGGAGAATTCTACGCGGGTTACATAGCCCGTTGTGGTGAAAGGCCTTTGATGGAACTCTTAGAAACAGGCAAGGAAATTGTAATTTCCACAATGCAATCCATTTCAGAAGAAGATTCGCTGTATCGCTACGAAACCGGCAAGTGGACAATCAAAGAGGTTATGGGCCACATGATTGACACGGAGCGTATTTTTAGTTACCGTGCACTTGCACTGGCGCGAGGAGAGAAAATCGAGCTGCCGGGGTACGATCATAATCAATATGTGAAGGAAGCTGTTTTTAACCGGCATTCGCTGCAAAATCTGCTTCAGCAATACCGATCAGTCAGAGAAGCAACGCTGGTACTTTTTTCCAATTTCCAGGAGGAAGAACTGCTGAGAAAAGGCCGTGTCAATCAATCCGGTTTTAGCGTAAGAGGCCTGGGATATGTGATTGCGGGGCATGAATTACATCACATTTCCATTTTGAAAGAACGTTACCTCTGAGATTTAGTGTAAGAAATAATTTATCCGAAACGATTTAAAGATAAAATGAAAAACTGTATAATCTACGGCAGTTACGGCTACAGCGGAAACCTGATTGCCGAATTAGCTGCGACAAGCAACCTGCCTGTTTTATTATCAGGCAGAAATGAAACGAAGCTAAAAGAGCAGGCAAAAAAGCTTGGCCTGCCATTTCAAAAAGCATCGCTTGAATCAAAAGAAGAGCTGGACACGCTTTTGGAAGATGCCGCACTTGTAATTCATTGTGCCGGCCCTTTTACCCATACCTGGAAACCGATGGCCAAAGCCTGCCTTCGAAACCGATGCCACTACCTCGATATCACCGGCGAAATTGATGTATTTGAGTGGTTAAAAAGATTAAACTCAAAATTTAAAGAGAAACAAATAATGGCTATGCCCGGTGTGGGGTTTGATGTGGTCCCCACAGATTGTGTTGCTGTCAGCCTTCATAAAAAAAATCCTGATGCCGTAAAATTGGAACTTGCATTCTGGAGCCTTAGAAGCGGAGTATCACAAGGCACGGCCAAAACGATGATTGCTAACCTCGGGAAAGGCGGATTAATCAGGCAGGGCGGAAAACTGAAGAGAGTGCCCGCTGCTTTTAAAGTCAAAACCATTGATTTTGGAGGGAAATCTTCAAAAGCGGTATCGATTCCCTGGGGGGATATTTCTACGGCATATACATCCACCGGAATAGAAAATATTATGGTGTATATGGCAGCTCCGGCGAAATTGATTCGACTGATGAAACTTTCTAACTACCTGAAACCAATCCTTGGTTCCAGTTGGCTGAAAGGATATCTCAAGAAAAAAATTGAACAGAGACCGGCTGGCCCGGGAAGAGAAGAGCTTGAAAAAGGGAGGTCACTGATCTGGGGACGTGCAGAAAACGAAAAAGGGCAGTATGAGGAAATGATTTTACAAACTTTGGAGGGTTACAAATTAACGGCAGAAACGGCCTGGCTGATAGCCCAAAAAACTATGAACGGCAATTTTGAACCCGGCTATCAAACACCGGCGGGATGTTACGGGCCGGAATTGATTTTTGAAATAGAAGGCACAAAAAAAGTTTAATGACTATTTCGGATTGTAGAAAAAAGAAATGAGAGATCAGGACGTATCAGCAATAATATCAGACTGTAAAAAAATCTGAATGTGATAAGTATTTATTATTTATGCATAGATACATATTTTATGTATAATAAAACAGTGGATGTTTAAAAAAGAAATTCGACACTACTTTTGTAAAACTACTTATTAAAAAATCTTTTAGGCAGTTGGGGTTGGAAAAACAAATCTAAATCAATATAACAACACCTCTTGTCCGGTTTTCTATCGATTATATCATCGAGGTGAACTGGTAATAATATTTTTTTGAAATTCAATTCCAAATTTCTGTGTAATTCTAATCACATTCAGTATGACATCCCATAAAGAGTTACAAGAGACTATTAAATCTCTGAACAGCAAGCTTGTAGAGAGAAATAAGGAGATTACCTGTTTGTACAAAATTTTCAGGTTGGATGAGCTTGAACTATCATTCCAGGAATTGCTTGATAAGACGGTGGAATTTCTACAGGAAGCATTTCAGTATCCTGAATTAACGGAAGTCAGAATTCAGTTCGATGAAAGGCAGTTTCAATCGGAACATTTTGATAGTCGATTTGAGAGTATCACTGCCGTATCAAAACGGGAGCAGAATCAATTTCTCGAACTTGAAGTCTGTTATCGTAATAAGGATGGAGAGAAACCCGATGTTAAATTTTTGAAGGAAGAGCAGGTTATGATCAATGCCGTAGCCGACCTGCTTTGTTTAAAGCTGCATCATAAAAAAATGCATAACGACCTTCAGGAAAGTTTACAGCGCTATGAACTGATCACAAAGGCAACCTCGGATGCTGTCTGGGATTATGATCCTAAAACGGATGTTTTGTTGTGGGGTGAGGGTTTTAAAACTCTTTTCGGTTACAGCTCGGATGACAGAACAGGATTTGCTCGATGGTTTGAAAAAATTCATCCGAATGATAAAAAGCGAATTGAAGAGAAAGTTAAGCTATTCATGAGCGGATCCATTGATCGATGGGACGAAGAATACCAGTTTAAAAAAGCGGATGGCAGTTATTCGTATGTGCACGATAAAGCTATCACAGTAAATAACGATCTGGGGGAGCTGGTGCGTGTAATTGGAGCTATGGAAGATATTACCGGCCGAAAAATTCGAGAATTCAAAGAAAGAATGGCTGCTGATATCAGTAATGTATTCAATGTTTCAGATAATACATCGCAGGCACTGGCCAAAACTCTGAACTGTTTTAATGATTTAAAACTTTTTGCACTTGCAGAGTTTTGGATGGTTGATAATAAAAAGGAGTCGATAGTACTTGCAGCTCATCTCGAAGATTCTGACGACAAGAAATTATTTTACAAGAAATCTGAACAGTTCAAATCCTATAAGAAGGGAGAAGGAATGCCGGGAAAAACCTGGCAAAAGAAAAAAGAACTTTATTGGAATAATCTTGACAAGCGGAAAACATTTATCCGAAGTGAAGCTGCCGCACTTGCAGGAATTAAAACGGCGTTCAGTTTTCCTGTTATCTACGATGACGAAATACTGGGTGTGCTGCTAATGGGAGTTAAAGAAGATATAAAAGAAGAGAGCTACTACCTTTCATTATTCAGAGAACTTTCTGTACAAATTGCCCATGAAGTGAGCCGGAAAAAATTGGAAGATGAACTCAAACTGATTTTTGAATCGGCGCCTGATATTATTTGTATAGCGGGGCTGGATGGGTATTACAAGAAAGTGAATCCGGCAATGGTCGAATTATATGAGTATTCGGAAGAAGAGTTATTGAAAAAACCCATTATGGATTTTGTACATCCGCTGGATAGAAAGCGCACGATGGATGAGTTTGAAGCACTGAACAAAGGAGAGGGTAGTGAATACTTCGAAAATCGGCATATTACCAAATCGGGAAAAGTATTCTGGATTTCTTGGACTACCAAATTACTTTATAATGAAGGTATTACATTCAGCGTAGGTAGAAATGTAACCAAGCAGAAGGAGCTTGAAGAGCTGCTCAACCAGGCAAACCGTATGGCCAGAATAGGAAGCTGGGAGCTTGATTTAACAACTAAGAAAATTTACTGGACAGAAGTAACCAGGGAAATTCATGAAACCGCCCCGGATTACGAACCAATACTTAAGGATGGCATCAACTTTTACAAAGAGGGGGAACACCGCGAGACAATTACAATGGCGGTAAAACATGCCATAGAACAGGGAACTCCATGGGACCTGGAACTGCAAATAATAACTGCAAAGGGAAATGAACGGTGGGTAAGGACAATTGGCGATGCGGAATTTGTAAATGGCAAGTGTGTACGGCTATACGGAAGTTTTCAGGATATTCATGATAAAAAAACAGCCGAAGAAAAACTCCGGACAAAATCTGAGCATATTAATGCCATATCAAAACTAAACGGTGCACTGCTCGACTACCAGAACTGGTACGACTCACTGAATAATCATCTTGAAGTGATTGGAAAAGCAGTGCAGGCTGATCGGGTTTACTATTTTGAAAATAAATTTGATCGGAAATCCGGACAAGGTTTTACTACACAAAAGCTGGAGTGGTGTCGGGAGGGGGTTGAACCGCAGCTTGGTAACCCTGAGCTGGATGATATTCCATTAAAGGAAATTCCCGAATTGGTTGCCCCTATGATTGACCGGCAGCCTGCCATGAAAAAACTCTCTGAAGTTCCGGCAGGCTCTATGGCCGAACATGTGATGAAAACTCAGCATATAAAAGCCTTTCTGACAATTCCGATTTATATTGATGAAAAATTTCACGGCTTTGTGGGATTTGACAACTGTACTGAAGAGAAAGAATGGAGTGAGGAGGAATTAAAAACCCTGAAAACCATTGCATCGAATGTAACCACTGCCATAGAACGAGAGCGGGAACAGAAGTTAATCCTGGAAAAATCCAGGCAACTTGATGCTATCGCACAGTTCAATGGATTGCTGATCAGTGAAGATACATGGTTTGAAGCTCTTCAGCGTAGTTTCGAAATGTTCGGAAATATTGTTGGGGCTGACCGGGTTTACTATTTCGAAAATAGATTTGATGCCAAAGGCGAACCGGCTACTACAACCATGAAATGGGAGTGGACAAGGGATGGATTCGAACCCCAGTTAAACAATCCTGAACATGTAGATTTGCCTCTTAATGTTAATCATCCATCTATTGACATTATGGCGCAAAACAGGCCTTACATTACTATAGTTGATGATATTGAGAACGAAACGTTTAAAAATCTCTTAAAAGAACAGGGCATTAAATCGGTACTATCACTTCCTGTATTTGTAAGCAGTAAATTTCACGGATTTATAGGGTTTGACGATTGCACCACTGAGCGAATCTGGAATGAAGATGAAATTGGTTTTTTAAAAACTATATGCCTGAACCTTGCCGCAGCCATTGAAAATGAGAATGCCGAACGGGAGTTGGAACAGCAGGCCAGAGAATTGGCAATCTCCAATGCAGAATTGGAACAATTTGCCTTCGTGGCTTCGCATGATCTTCAAGAACCACTCAGGATGATTACCAGTTTCTTATCGCAGCTTGAACGAAAGTATCATGATGTAATTGATGACAGAGGCAAGCAATATATCCACTTTGCGACAGATGGAGCCAAAAGAATGAGGAAAATTATTCTTGATCTGCTGGAATACTCAAGGGTTGGGCGTGAAGAAATTGAACGGGAACATATTGATATTTCAGACCTTTTGGAAGGTGTAGTACGCCTCTTTAACCGAAAAATTCGTGATACGGATGCCGTAGTGAAATGGGATAACATGCCGGAAATAACTGCATCAAGAGGTCCGGTACAGCAGTTGTTTCATAACCTGATTGGAAACGGGCTAAAATATCAACCTGAAGGTAACAAACCGGAAGTGGTTATCGAAGCTGATGAGACAGAAACACACTGGAAGTTTTCAGTAATAGATAATGGAATTGGCATTAACCCGGATTATCAGGAAAAAATCTTCAACATATTTCAGCGGCTTCATAACCGTGAAAAATATGACGGGAGCGGAGTTGGCCTGGCAATTTGCAAGAAAATCGTGGAGGAACACGGGGGCGAAATCTGGGTGGAATCAGAAGAGGGGAAAGGCAGTACTTTCTATTTTACAATTGCTAAAAATCAAAAGGGCGGTGTCGATCTTTAATTTGGAAGTTGTCTGATCACCAAAAAAGATGTATTTAAAAAGTGTAAGAAAATTCATAACAAAAATTTATACAAACTTGAATTTTTGATTACATTAATATTGTTGCACAGCAAAAAGCATTAAGAAAACTGCTGGATCAGGGTTCTGAAAAACAGAGATATGACACAAGCCTCCAGGCCTATACACATACTGCTGGTTGAGGATAATGAAGGCGATATTTTACTGATTACCGAAGCCCTGGAAGAAAGAAAAATTGCCAACAAAATTAGTGTGGCAAGAAATGGCGAACAGGCTTTAGATTTTATTGAGCGACGGGGAGATTTTAAAAATTCACCACCGCCTGATTTGATTATTCTGGATGTAAACCTTCCCAGAAAAAACGGCCACGAGGTTCTGCAATACATCAAGGAAACTGAACACCTGAAGCAAATTCCAGTCATTATGCTGACGACTTCATCTTCGGAGAGCGATATACTCAGGTCGTATAAAAATCATGCAAATTGTTACATAACCAAGCCTGTTGATGCAGATGAATTTTTAAATGCAATGACAAAGATTGAGAACTTCTGGATCAGCCTTGTAAAATTGCCATCAAAAGTGTAGAGCAACATGAATAGAGACAGACGCCACTTACGAATCCTTGTTGTTGAAGACAACATCGGAGACTATGTTTTGGTTGAAGATTATTTACTGGAAGAGTTTGAAAATCTGTCACTGGAACACGCAAAATCTTTTAAGGAGGCAAAAAAAGTTCTTTCAACAAAAGAAGGTTTTATCGACCTGATTTTGCTGGACCTGTCGCTTCCCGATGTTAGTAGGGAAGAAGTATTAGACAAAGTAATTCATTGTTCTGTTGACGTGCCCATCGTAATTTTAACCGGCTACACGAATCTGACATTCAGCAGAACAGCACTGGCAAAAGGTGCATCCGATTATTTGGTGAAAGATGAACTGACTCCATCGCTTCTCTATAAAAGTATTATTTACGCTATTGAGCGCCATGCCTTTTCATCCCGTTTAAAAGAATCTGAAAAGATATATCGGGATTTGTTCGAGCTCAGTCCCGAACCCATGTTTTTATTTGATGTGGATACTTATGAGATATTGAATGTGAATCAGGCAGCAGTGCAACAATACGGATACTCGAAGGAGGAGTTTCTTTCAATGTCGCTGATGGACATAAAACCGGATGAGGAAAAAGAGAGTGCAAAAAAAATTATTCAGGAGACCAGGACTGCATTAAACATTACGCTTGAAGGAGAGCACCATCACATTAAGAAGAACGGTGAAATTATCATCGTGGAAATTCATGCAAGCGATTTAAAATACAAGAAACGAAATGCACGGATGGCGCTTGCAAGAAATGTAACCGAAAAGAGAAGAGAGGAGCACAGGTTAAAACTGCTCGAATCGGTAATTACCAACTCCACAGAATTAGTTGCCATTCTTGAACCTGTTGCATCAACAGAAGAGGGAAGAAGTATTGTATATGTGAATGAAGGCTTTACACAAATGACAGGTTACACACCCGATGAAGTATTGGGCAAACCCTTGCAAATATTGAATGGTCCCAAAACCAGTAAGAAAGAAATTCAACGGCTTGATGAAGCCAAAAAAAACTGGGAGTTTTGTGAAGTAGAGTTTATCAATTACAGGAAAGACGGGTCGGAGTTTTGGGTTAATACATTTATGATTCCTGTGGCAGATATAGACGGCGGCTATTCTCACTGGGTAATTATTGGGCGTGATATTTCGGAGCAGAAGAAGTATGAAGCCGAACTAAAAAAATCTTTGAGCGAGAAAGAAATTTTGCTTTCAGAAATCCACCACAGAGTAAAAAATAACCTGGCGGTGGTTTCCGGTATGATGCAGCTTCAAATTATTGAAGAAGAGAACGAAGAGGTGGTTAAACGACTCTATGACAGTGTTTTCAGGATACAAACCATGGCCACTATTCACGAGCTGCTTTACGAGTCGAGCAGTTTTTCAATGTTGTATTTCTCTGAAATTATCAAAAAGCTGGTGGATAGTATTCATGAAGCCCTCCATCAGAAAAAAGATATCAGTATAGAGTACAACATTACCCCGATTGAACTGAACATTAATCAGGCCATCCCTTCTTCTCTCATTGTGAACGAAGTTATTACAAACATTTATAAACATGCATTTACAGACAGGGCGACAGGGAAGATTGTTATTGACCTCAAAGAGCGAAATGATAACCTGATTCAGATTTGTATTCGTGATAACGGGGTGGGACTGCCTGAGGATTTCGACCCTGAAGTATCAGGACATCTTGGTACCAATATTATCCGAACGCTGTCCAGCCAGCTCGAAGCCGATTTTGGCCTGTCGAGCAAAAATAACGGAACCGTTTTTACACTCGATTTCAAAAAAAAGGATATTCGAGGTATGGGCAGTGCTCTTCTGTGATAAATTCGAGTTTTTACAGGAATTTGAATCCTGTTTGCCCACAAAGTTTCCATTAGAACAAATTAACATACGCGTTTATCAGTTGGAATAAAATTACGATATTGTCCCCCTTTGGAGGGGGAAAGCGATCCCGACAGCGGTCGGGAGAGCAGGGGATGATCACATGAGTATTGATTTTATCCAAATTTTTTAATGTTTGGTTTAAATCAAGTACATATCATCCCCCATTGCCCCCTTCAAAAGGGGGACACTCTTCAAAACAGCCTCAACTGGTAAACTCGTTAACCTATCAATACCAATAAAATCATCTATGGCAAATAACAATCAGAAAAAAATTGTACACATCCATCTTGGAAAAGAGAACTTCAAAACCGTAATGACCGCCGGCAATCATGAACTGATTGCGGATGAACCTGAAAAAATGGGCGGAATGGATCTTGGCCCGGATCCTTACGATTATTTGTTAATGTCTTTAGGATCTTGTACAGTGATTACCCTGCGCATGTACGCCGAAAGAAAGGAGTGGCCGGTTGAAGATGTTTACGTAGAACTGAGACACTTTAAAGATCATGCCGAAGATTGTGAAGATTGCGATGATCCAAAAGCACGCATTGATAAAATTGAGAAAGAGATCATCATAAAAGGAGATTTGTCAGATGACCAGATTGACCGGCTGCTGGAGATCTCTAAAAAATGTCCGGTTCATCGTACACTGCTGAATGATATTGAGATCCATTCAACAGCAGAAAAAATGTAGTCGTGGTTTCTTTTACGAGGAGGAATAATTATTACGAATCCCTGCAATAGCCTGCAGAAATGAATCGTCTCTGAGAGGAATTTCAGGCCTTCCGCTGTTGCAATTGTTACAAAAATCAAGCAGCGGCCAGGGTTTTTCTGTGATTATACCTTTACAATCTTTCATCAGGCTCTCTTTCCAATAGCCAACATTAAGCCAGGTAAACGGGTTGTCGAATTGTGATGTCAAAGCATACCAGCCCACATCACTAAAGTCCGCATCCTTTGGAAGATACTTTTCTTCGGGGGCTTCGCAGGGCAGAAGAGAAAACTGGTAGAGTTCTGCCAGATACTTAACCTTGTCTAAAAGTGTATCGCCGGCATGCTCCGGATTACAGGGAGGAAATGAATCCGTATGATAGCTATTTTTGTCCATACGGATAGAGGCAATTATTTCGGGCGATTCGATGGAAGGAAAACTCTGGATCAAAAAATGTGAATCAATGTCTTCAATCTTGCAGGAAAGCGCCCTAAGGACCTGGCCTATAGTAATGACCGAGCATCGGTATGTCCGTGCTTCTTTTGTGTTGTCAGGTCGCACAGACAGTTCAAGCACATTACCGGAAATTCTGTATTTCCAATTGTCAGTACAATAGTGATGACTGTCCTGGCGTATCTGTAAAATCCACTCTTTAAGCATTATTCCTGACACCCTCTTGTAAACATCCCGATAAGATGTATTTTAGATTTTAGTGTCTCGTAAGTATTTATTTTCACTCTTTTGTAAACAGCACATCAAACACAATGGTAATCTCATCTACGGAACGAAACGCTCCCATCATGGCCGTTGGCGGATCGATATCAAAATCTGTCATCAGCATATCTTTCGCTCCGGTAAACCGGATAGACTGTTCACCTTCCTGAACAGTTTCCACATTCATCGTAGCTCGATGATTTGCACCGGCGGCTTCAATAGTGCCAATTGCAGTTATCACGGTGCGCCCGTCTCTTAATACCACATCAATGGCTTCATTCAACGTAAAAGTGATTTCAGGAAATTCATCTTTTTTCAGATTGTTGTGAATGTTATTTGTAAGAACATTATTGCCGGACGAGATGCTGCTTACCGGGATAGTGATATTTAAAGAACGAAAATGCTCAGGTTCAAGCCGGTCTACAGAAAATTCTTCATCCATACTGAATAAAAGTTGACCATCGGCCTGGTTAATATTTGCATCCCACTTTCTTACATTAGAGTCGCCCTCAATTTTAAATTCATTGATCGAGGCCAGGTTGAATTGCAAATCCTGGGCAATCAGGCCGGTTGTTACTAACAAAAGGGTTATTGCGGTAATAAAAAACTTTGTTATTCTCATTTTTGATGGATTCATGATTCCTTATAATAAATTATTCTTTTAACAAGCTCGTCGTGCTTTATACACGCTGCTATGTAAACTATCGGAACTGATCCCGGTTCCTGTCAGCTAAATAAATAAATAGTCTAAACAGAAAGTTTACATTACTCAGTGTATGTAAACAATATCACCAGAAATAGAGTGAGGTGTGAAAGGTGTATTTCTGATCAATCGGTAAGGGGAACCCCTATTTTACGGGGTGTTATTCCTGATTACTGCGAATTGGATTGAAGGTGCGGACAAATCTGGCAAATTTGTTCTGTTTCTGTTGCAACCAGGTCAAAGTTTACGATGAGTTCATCCTCGGCTTTAACCAGCCCCATAAGGGCAGTGGGGGGCTCAACGTCAAAGTCGGTCATCCTGATGGTGGTTCTTCCAATAGCCCTGATGCGCTGCGGTTCCAGGTAGTATGCTTTTGTAGCGAACTGAATATTCCGGGTATTACCGGCAACGGTGAGCGTGCCCAGTATTTCTACTTCAAAGATATCGTTTTCATTTTCTTCATCTTCTATGAACCCGATAAACTCGGCACTGTCGAACATAAAGACTATTTCAGGAAATTGTTCTGACTTCAGGGCTTCCTGGAGGTCTCTGTTCATCCGGCTGCGTCCGCATTCAAACCCGTCTACTTCAATTTCTACCTGCAAATAGAGGCGTTCTTCGGCAGCCTGCTGAAAATCGAGCTCATCATCGCTCTGAACCAGAGTAGCTTCGCCGAAATACCGGCTGGCTTCGCACTCAAACTCATTTATGTTGGAGCGGCCTTCAATCCATAACCGGCTTACCTCTTCGGGGATGAATGTTGTTGTATTTTGAGAATAAAGTTCTCCTCTAAATGCCGTGAGCAAAAAGAGCACAGTGAAAAATATCAGCGATATTTTATGGGAGAACTTCAATCCAAAATGCAGATGGCCAGAGTTATTAATTAGTGAATGTTACCCGGTAGATGATCTGAATCTCGTCATCAGCGCGAACGGTTCCCATAACGGCGGTGGGAGGGTCGATATCAAAATCTGTCATTAAAAGATCCTGGGCACCAGAAAATGTAATGGAGCCGTCATTGTTCATTTCAGCTTCAACGTTCATCGTCACAGAGTTCTCAACACCTGCGGCATTGATCAGGCCGTTTGCCGTAATCTGGGCTTTGCCATTTTCGTGGCTGATGCCGTTAATTTGCTGCAGGGTAAATGTAATGGTTGGGAAATCATCAGCTTTAAGATAACTATGCAGGTTTCGGTTCAGCCTCCTGGAGTCGGAATCAATTTCTTCAACGGGAATCGTCATTTCAAGTGATTTGAAAGATTCTTCCGTGAGAGCATCCAGGGAAAAATTTTCAACTCCTGTAAAAACGAGAGAGCCTTCTGCTTCGGTAATATCGGCATCCCAGCTCCTTACATTGGCATCACCGTCAATCTTAAACTCATGAATTTCCGAGAGGTTAAATGTAATATCCTGCGCTGTTGCTGTAGAAAAGACGAAAAGAAAAGCGAGTAACGAAATTAAATAGTGTCTTATAAGCATAATATTAGTTTTTAAGTTTGCAGGGCTGAATATAAAAACCAGCCCTGCAAGTTCAAATTATTTCTTTTTAATTAGAAACTGATAACGGTTTCAGGAATTTTACCCTTTAGGCTTCCGTTTTTATGAAAGCCTGTCGGGCTTTGACCGCTATCTGTATGATTTATATAGTCGATATTTACAAGAACTTGATTTTTAGAAACCATCCATAGTGTATAAACCATTGAATGTAAAAATCGTTCCCTGCAAGTTTAAGACATTAGAAGCTTACACCAACTTCAAGCATCAGGCCTTTGAAAGTAGGTTCTTGACCAACATCCACACTGGTTACTACTCCGGTTGTACCTTCATTAAAACCAGATGCTTTTTGATATACATATTCAGCTTTCAGAAGAATATTATCTGTGACAAATG
>SLPZ01000078.1 GCA_007131725.1 Balneolaceae bacterium | reverse complement strand
TTTTTTTATTAAATTTTTATAATGTTCAGGTGCGTTTGTTGGTTTAGGTGAATGAAATGGAGGTTTTTATTAGATATAGAGATGGGATTTAGTGAAGGAGTTTTATTGGTTTATTGTTAAATTGAGAAGATTTAGAGCTTTTCGGACCCATCCCCCTGCCCCTTCCCTATGACGGTGCAAACTGCGCACCGCCACAAGGAAGGGGTGACTTTTTGCGGAAATTTTTATCAATAAAAAAGCCCTCCTTGTTTCACCGATATTTTCCAGTGGAAAAGGAGACTGACAAACTTACCGGCAGTATGGTTTGGAGTGGGTCTGAAATGTCAGGAGACGGCACAAGCGAGATACTTCGTCAGGCTCAGGGCAGGCTGTTTGCGCCAGTTTTAGAACCATTTTAAGAAAACTTTTCCCATTCCACAGGTTTATCAGAGAATCTGACTCGCAACTTTTGTACTTTTTTCTGCTATGAAAAGCGTTGCCACCAATCATTTTCCGCGGGTCAGATTTGAGAAAAACCAGAAGTGGCTGTATAATCCCGTCCTCAAAAAACGATTCAAAGACCGGCCGGAAGAGCGGGTCCGGCTGAGGTGGGTTGATTATCTGCTGCTTGAAACATCCTGGAAAAAAACCCGCATCGGATTTGAAACACCGCTGAACATCAGGCAGGAACCCGGAAAATTGCGGGCTGATTTGTTGCTCTACTCCGATTCCATGAAACCGCAAATTTTGATTGAGTGTAAATCCGATTCCGTGCCGCTGAATACAACCACTGCCGAACAGGCTGCGAGATATAACCAGGAAGTCGGAGCTAAGTGGCTGATTCTGACCAACGGAGTTGTGGATTACACATTCCAAATTGCTGATGGTAAACCTCAAAAAGCCGAAAATCCGGTTCAGGCCGGACAGGAAAATACTATGAGAGATTTTGCCTATTGGTCTGAACGCGGTTTCTGTTCCGGCCAAATGAGTAAAGAGCTCAGGAGTCGTATCACTCCCTTTTTAAATAATTTCTGGAATCACGAACCGGACTGGCAGACAAAATACCTGCCATTTCAAACTTCCTGGCTTCACTTTTCGATGAGTCACTACTATCGAATTATTCAAACAGAAGATCAAAAAAAGCTGGCTGTAACCATAATGGGACATGGGCATTTCGGGACATATTTAACGGCTGTTTTGAACGAAAAAAGAGAAAACAGGGGAGTTCTGATCATCGATCTGGAAAAATCAATCAAAGATTCAAAAAAATCGGCAAGACTGATATCCGCAAATCAGGAGGTTTTTTTCAGCGCTCTGCCCATTTTGGAAGAATTTTTCCCGAAATCCGGAATCAATCAAATCAAAAAACTTCCGGAACATCTGATCAGGCTTTTTGATTAACGGCATCTTCTGCTAAATTTAGAACAGACACCCTGTTTGTATTTTCACTTCAGAGTGTCATGAAAACAAAAAGCTAACTTTAAGAATAAACGTATGTCTGCTAATCAACACCGAAAAAAACTGTTATCACTTTTCGAAGAAAATCAGGATGGAGTTATCTATTTGAGAGGCGCTGAAATCATGTATCGCTACGGCACCGATTATGAATACCCGTTCCGGCAGGAGAGCAATTTCTGGTATCTGACCGGAGTGGATGAACCGGACTATCACACCATCATTGATTTGAAATCGGGTGATTTTCATCTGTTCATGCCCAAAAGAGATGCACAATACGCCGTATGGCACGGCAGGATCAAGCCTGTAAATGAAGTACAGGAAACCTACAACCCCGATCATCTGCATTACGATCATGAATTGCTTACGGTACTGAAAGAACTGAATCCCGAAACCATATACTGTCTGAATGAAGAACAGGCAGAATTTATGGAAGACCTGAGCCGCAATTTCCAGGTGGATACGGAAACTCTGACAGATGTAATCACATACTGCAGGAGTATAAAGACCGATGATGAACTCGAAAAAATGCGCCGGTCGGCTGAGATTAATAACGGGGCACATCTCGAAATAATGAAGACAATCAAACCCGGAATGAATGAATATGAAACCAAGGCTATTTTTGATTACTTCCAAAAGAAAAACGGGTTGCTTCAACCCGCCTACTCGGGAATCCATGCCGCCGGTGTGAACAGCGCCATACTCCACTATACAGATAATAATGAAGCAATTAACGACGGCGACCTTTACCTGATAGATGCCGGTTATGAATTTGAGGGATACGCCTCGGATGTAACCCGGACATACCCGGTAAATGGACGTTTTACGGGAGATCAGGCAGCTATTTACCAGGTGGTTTTAGACACTATGAATAAAACCATAGAGATGGTAAAACCCGGTGTGAGTATGGAAGAGCTGCATATGGCCGCCTGCCGCATTATTCTGCACGGCCTGAAAGAGATCGGCATTGTGAAAGGCGATGTGGATGTAATGATGGAAAAAAATATTTTTGCCCTCTTTTTCCCGCACGGCCTTGGCCATTTTCTGGGACTCGATACGCATGATGTGGGCGGTTATCCCAAAGGCGTGGAGAGAATAGACCGTCCGGGCATTCGGTTTTTACGGGTACGCCGTGAGTTACAGCCGGGCATGGTCATCACCATTGAGCCGGGCATCTACTTCATCCCCGCCCTGCTCAAACCGGCGATATTGAATGCGGAACAGGCTGCTTTTCTGAATATCGATAAAATTGAATCTCTGTACAAATTCGGAGGCATTCGGATAGAAGACAACTTGATTATCACAGAAAACGGCTACGAAAATTTAACGGATGTGCCTAAGGAGATTAAGGATATTGAAGAAGTTATGGCTTGACTCCCCGTCAGACCGCTTGATGCGGTCAGACGGGTTTATCAACTCGTGGCACGCCTCTAAGTCGTGCCACGAGTTCGAGTCAAAAAACTGAATCATGGAAAAAGAACATTTGTATCATATTTACAATCAAGGAAATAACAGAGATATCATCTTTTTTCAGGAGAAAAATTACGTCTATTTTCTCAAGAAAGTTAGAAAACAATTCCTGCCATATCTTGAAATTCTTGCCTATTGCCTGATGCCAAATCATTTTCATTTTTTGGCAAAAACAAGGCCCGATTTTGATCAAAAAAAGTTTACGAATTCATTGCGATCTCTTTTGAGCTCCTACACAAAAGTAATCAATAAACAGGAAAACAGAACAGGTTCACTTTTCAGGCAAAACACAAAAAATTAAAAATATCTCAGATTCTAAAGATGAACAGCATTATGGCCAATATTGCTTTCTGTATATTCATCAAAATCCTTTGAAAGCTGGTTTGGTTAAAGAGATAAAAGATTGGAAATATTCTTCGTTTTCTGATTATGCCGGATATCGAAATGGTACTTTGTGCAGCAAAAGCATTGCATACGATATGCTTAATTTACCTGAGGATTCTAAAGAGTTCAGAAACTTGTCTTTGAATACTGTATCCGAACACATTTTGAAGAAATTTATGTAGTTTGATTATTAGAATAAGAATCCGGGAAACTCGTGGCACGACTTAGAGGCGTGCCACGAGTTGACCGCGTAAAGCGGTCTGACGGAGCACAAAACAAAATCATTATGCAATCAACATTCAGAGTAAACATTCAGTACAGATCCAGAGAACGGCAAATTTTAAATGCCCTTCTGGCTGTGGTAACAGGCATTTTAACCCTCATTTATCCCAGCTTTTTGTACCTGATTGCCGGCGCATATCTTCTGGCACTCGGGCTGCTGTTTATCTACTTTAAAATTCCGCCAATCATTGCTGCATTCCCGATTATTGCAGCCATTTTGATCTTTATCCTGCCTGAACTGATACCCTACACCTTTGCCGGTTTTCTCGCATTTTTCGGGCTGATATTGCTCCTGGCATTCCAGTTTTCCATTTTTGGGTTTTTAACACTGATTATTGCCGTGCTGATTGTGATGAACCCCGACTGGGTGGCTTACCTGATTGCGGCTTTTCTGTTATTGTTTGGTGTATCCAACCTGATTCGCTATTACCAGCAAAGAAACAGCCACCAAAATATCGTTTATTGACACTTTTCTGATACCTGTTCAAGCCAATTCGGTGGAAACATACCCCGAAAATTGGGTAATTTTGGTGCGTAATTTACTGGTCAGTTTACTGATTTGCATAAGTTTGTGGGTTTTAGATGGAATGTTTTCAGCGACTTCCACAAGATCGCCACTTATGCTTTTTTATCGCTCCAAAGGAATGACTATGCCAAAATGAGATACCTCTTTTTATAACAAATCACGACATTTTGAAATTCAACACTCCGAAGTTTCAGTGGCAATAATTCACAGCTTCTTAATAGAGGTCTCTATTCCACTCAATTATAAGATTGTTTGGCCTGTGAGATGCGGGAAACTAACCTTTGATTGAAAAACTCTGGTTTTTTGATACTCACCTTCTCTCCATAAAATAAAATCAACGACTCCAGCTCAAAATTCGGAATCACCTCAATGGTGACCTGAAGCTTATCTTCCTTCCAATCCGTTTTTTGCGTGGAATGGAGTGGTTTGGTTTTCATGTATGGAGCCATTTCCTTTGTGTATTCCAGAACCACGGATCCCGGTCCTTTGTCCTGGTAGCGGGTTACACCAATGATGTCAAAAAAATAGTCATTCCAGTCGATATCGGTTTGCTGATAATCTATTCGTATTGATTTGTTTGATCGATTCAATCCGGTCCAGTGCCAGGTTCCATGTCGGTACTCCATGCTCTTCATTCAGGCCAAACACAAACCACCGATTGTTGTACTGCTTTAAATAGTATGGATGGAATGTGAGGATAAACGGCTCATCCGATTTAAATCAAATGTTGGTCCACTTGTAAGTTTGGCATGGATAGGTCCAAACAGAGGCATAAGCTCAAAAATAGCTACATAGATAGTGATGAAAACTGGGTCAAAACTGGTAAATATTTATTTTGATATTTTTATCATGGTAGTGATAATATAGAGTGTGCAACATATTCTTTAATTTTGTTGCATAAAAACATACTTTAACTGCTATATTTATCGTAAATTTTGATTAAGTTTTGCTCAAATATTTAAAATATTATTAATTACATAGCCTAATTTTTTGTTCTCAATACCTTAACTATCGCTGTTGACATTTTTTGTCTTAGCCAAACAGCGGATCAGAAAAGTTTACTCACAAATTTACGCTGATTTAAGAGCAGGATTGTGCGGTATTCAGCGAAAAGCCAAGAGTGCGACAGATGAGTCAACTCAAATACTGTTTATGGGTTAAAAACTATATCCGGTCTTATGGAAAATGATCAATTACAATCAAAATCCGGTCTATCGTGGCAGCCGCTCACATTTGATTACCTGATTTCCCGATATGGCTTTTCAAACAACAGAGTTATTGCACTTCTGTTGATTTGGCTTTTGCTTGTTGTTTTGGGAATTGTAGCATCTCTTGGTTTTTTCAGCAAAGACTGGATTCCCCTCCTTGGTATGGATACCCAAATATTTGATCTTTATATTTTTAATCCTGCGCTGCTGATGGGTATTCTTCTCCTCTTTTGGTTTGGATTTGAGTGGGGATTTGTGCCTGCCTATCTCAGTGTCTTTGTAATTGCCTATGTTTCAGATATTACCATTTTATGGTCGTCTCTTATAGGTATTGCTTTTGCTTTTGGCATGGGATTATTTGCGCTTGCTTATCATAGTATCCGTATTGAGTATAATTTACGGAGCTTGAGAAGCATCGCTTTTTTTGTGGTCATTTCTTTTCTTGCCGCCCTTGCCAGCTCTATGGGGTCATTTATATGGAGCTTTTTTCATCAGCTTACTGCCCAGGAAACACTTTTGATTTGGAAAAGCTGGTGGACAGGTATCTTTTTCCAAACCATTTTAATACTTGGCCCTATTATTTTTCTGCTAAGCCCACGCATTGAAAAGCTGAAAAGGGAATACTTTGAATTACCTCCTCAAAAACCGATTTCAATCAACTGGATTTACGGTTCGGTTGTTTCCATTGCAGTTACACTCGGACTATTCATTTTTTCAGGGTACATGCTTGGAAGAATGAATGTTCAGGAAACCATTCGGGCTGAATTGGTTAGCGAAAGTGAATTAATGGGTGCCATCGGAGCATTTGAAATTATTGCATGGACATCCATCGGCCTCATTTTTATTACCGGGTATACGGCTATTTATCTGTTGAACAACTGGAATAGATCACTGCGGAAGGAAGTAAAAAGCAGGACAAGAGAACTCCTGGAAAGTCAGCAAAGCCTTAAATATTCACTGAAAGAAAAAGACATTCTATTTAAAGAAATTCAACACAGAGTTAAAAATAATCTGGCACAGGTACACGGCTTGCTGGAATTGCAAGAAGCCATAAGTGAAAACCCGGAACTGACAGATATCCTGAAAGTCTCGAAATCCAGAATACGGACAATGTCTATGGCTCACGAAGCCTTGTATGATAATCACGATTTTTCCCAAATCAGCCTAAAAGATTATCTCGAAAATATTGCAAAAGTAACGCATGATTCTTTTAAAGACAGTAAAAAAGCAATAAACCTAAATTTTAGTATCGAAGAACTTCATTTGGATATGGGTAAAGCCATACCGCTCGGTTTAATGGTTAGTGAAATCCTGATTAATGCCCACAAACACGCCTTTAATGGCAAACCAAATGGAGAAATTCAGATTCTGAGCACAATCAATGATAGGGATTTGATTTTAGAAATAAGTGATAACGGAATAGGAATCCCGAAAGATATCGACATAACTAAAAGCAATTCTCTTGGAATGATTCTTGTTAATAGTTTCACAAGTCAGCTTGGAGGAGAGATGAATTTGAATAGCGAGAACGGTACGCAATACACTTTCAACATACCATTAAATGCTATTGTGATTGAATAGACACAGAACTTTTGACCTTTGCCATTGATAACTTTCACTGGAAAAGAAAAAGCCCGGACCGATGGGATCCGGGCATCATATTCAGTTTAGCAGAGTCCTATTTCCAGTGAGACTCTGCTATCACCTTTTCACTTTCATGATCTGCCAAAAAGCGCTCGGCATCCAGAGCAGCTCGGCAGCCGGTGCCTGCTGCAGTAACAGCTTGCCGGTAAATCGGGTCCATCGCGTCACCACTGGCAAAAATTCCGGGTAAATCCGTTTCTGTAGATTGTCCCTTCGTTTTTATATAACCTACATCATCCATGGTTAATACACCTTTAAAAAGCTGGGTATTCGGCTTATGCCCGATGGCTATGAACACGCCGGTTACATCATCAAGAGTGGATATTTCTTCCGTTTTATTATTTCTGACTTTAATACCCTGAACAACCTGATCACCCAGCACTTCTTCAAGTTCGGTGTCCCATAAAAAATCGATTTTCTCGTTGTTGAACGCCCGGTTTTGCATCGCTTTGGATGCACGAAGCTCATCGCGCCGGTGAATTACGGTTACTTTGCTTGCAAATTTGGTTAGAAACAGGGCCTCTTCCATGGCAGTATCGCCGCCCCCAACAATGGCCACATGTTCGTTTCTGAAAAAGGCGCCGTCACAGGTGGCACAGGCACTGACTCCCTTTCCGCGCAGACGCTGTTCACTCGGCAGGTTCAGCCACATAGCCGATGCACCCGTTGATATGATTATGGTTTTGGCAAAAACAGTGGTCTTTTCATCAACCGTAATTTTATACGGCCTTTTTTCAAATTCGATGTTTGTGACGTAGCCGTAGCGGCAGTCTGCACCAAACCGGGTGGCCTGATTTCGAAAATCTTCCATCATTTTCGGCCCCATCACTCCATCGGGATAACCGGGGTAGTTCTCAACATCGGTGGTTTGCATAAGCTGGCCGCCGGGTTCAGGGCCTTCAAATACAATGGGATTTAGATCGGCTCTGGCTGCATAAAGCGCAGCAGTAAGCC
>SLPZ01000279.1 GCA_007131725.1 Balneolaceae bacterium | reverse complement strand
TTTTAGCGGCGTGATGATGTTCCAGTCGGTGCAGACAATTCCATCAAACTGCAGCTCATCTCTGAGCAGATCCGTCAAAATTTCACGGTTAAACCCGAATGCCACATCCTCGCCGGTCTGGCCGACAGGCACTCCGTAATAAGGCATTAGTTGAGCTGTTCCGGCTTCTATAGCCGCGATAAAAGGCTTGAGGTGATAGTCAAAATTATCGCCCGGATAAACCTGATCCTTTCCATATGAAAAATGGGCATCCCAACCATCTTTCTGAGGACCGCCGCCCGGAAAGTGTTTGGTCATGGCAGAAACGCTTGTTGATGAGAGCGAATCGCCCTGGAATCCGCGGATGTAGGCTGCTCCCAGCCTGGAGCTGAGTTCAGCATCTTCACCAAACGTCCCGCTAATTCGCCCCCATCGGGGTTCGGTGGCCAGATCTACCATTGGATGCAGAGCAGTATGAATACCGATAGCACGGTACTCTTTGGCGGCAATTTCACCAAATCGCTTAACCAGCGCCGTATCCCGGATGGCAGCAAACCCGATCGGTTCCGTCCAGTGAGAAAACCCTTCGGTATGAACTCCGATTGCAGCTCCCTCGTGCATCGCAGTATGCCGGGGATCGGAGCTGAACGTTACGGGGATTCCCAGCCGGGTGCGCTCGGCAAGCTCCTGAATCCGGTTCAGCCAAACGGCAGCATCAACCCCATCAGGAATATTGTACAGATTAAAAAAGTGCATATGCCTGTTGAACAGGGCATCCTGCACCGGTAAAATATTGGTGAGATCAAGCGGCCCGGCCAGTTCGCCGTTTTCTCCCGGGAATATGAATGTGTGATAGAGCAAGCCGGCTTTTTCTTCGAGTGTCATTTGAGACATTAAATCATCTACACGCACTTCAACGGGAAGGCGCCAGTCTTCGTAAGGATCAAGCACGCCATTTTTGTTGAGGTCTCTGAATGCCAGTCCGTCGACCATAAGGGCATCAGCCTCCGGCCCGATTTTGGATTCAGCCGTCCAGATAGGAATGGCCCTGCTTAAATAAAACCACACAAATAAGATCAGGATAATGGCTGCCAGTACACCGAAAAGAATCAGGAAAAATTTTAACATTTTATTCATAGCGAATGGGATTTTGTTGTGTACTTGATAATTATGCAATTTTTGAAAATAAGTCCACCAAATCAGAGCGATTTTACCAAATAAAGAGCGTGTTAATATTTGCCATTTACGATTCTATAAACCATTTTTATAAAATCAGATGAATAAAAAATTTTGAAAAAATGGAGGGCTAAAATTGGCTAATCACGAACTTGCCGGAAAAAAGGCGCCACACACTATACTCGAAAATATACCGCGATTAATTACATCCTATTACAGCAAAAATCCTGATCCGGAAAACCCACTGCATGCTATCAGTTTTGGTACATCCGGCCACCGGGGGTCTGCGAAAGATTCTACATTCAACCAGGATCATATCCTGGCTATCAGTCAGGCAGTGGCCGATTACCGCCAGGATAATAACATTACAGGGCCCCTCTTTTTAGGGATAGATTCACATGCATTGTCGGAACCGGCAATGGTTACGGCGATCGAAGTTCTGGCAGCTAATGATGTGGAAATCCGTTTTCAGGAGCGTTTTGGTTATACGCCAACACCGGCCATTTCTCATGCGATTCTGACCTGGAACCGCGACGGGAAGAAAGATAAAGCCGATGGTATCGTCATCACGCCTTCTCACAATCCCCCGTCTGATGGAGGCTTCAAATATAACGCTACACACGGCGGCCCGGCCGGCACAGAAATCACAAAAGAAATTGAAAAGAATGCCAACATTTATCTGAAAAAAGGATTAAGCGGAGTAAAGCGAATTTCTTTTGAAAGAGCCCTGAGAAAAGAAAAAACCAAATCGTATGATTATGTGAAACCGTTTATCGATGATCTGATTAACGTGCTTGATTTGGAGGTGATCAGTGAATCCGGGCTGAAAATCGGGGCCGATCCGATGGGCGGAGCAGGTATTGACTATTGGGAACCGATAGCCGAAAAATACGGGTTGAACCTGGAGGTGGTAAATCCGCGAATTGATCAGACTTTCAGTTTTATGACCGTGGATAAGGATGGAAAAATCCGCATGGATTGCTCATCGCCTTATGCTATGGCCAGTTTGATTGAGCTGAAAGATAAATACGACATCGCATTCGGAAACGACACCGATTTTGATCGCCACGGGATTGTGACAAAATCCGGCTTGATGAATCCAAATCATTATCTTTCAGTGGCCATTAACTATCTCTTCCAGAACCGACCCGGCTGGGGCGCCGATGCCGCCGTTGGAAAAACCCTGGTGAGCAGCAGCATGATAGACCGGGTGGCCAATTCAATCGGGAGGAACCTGGCTGAAGTGCCCGTTGGCTTCAAGTGGTTTGTTGATGGTTTGCTGGACGGCTCCTACGGTTTTGGCGGGGAGGAAAGTGCCGGTGCATCATTTTTGAAGAAAGACGGTACTGTTTGGTCAACCGATAAAGATGGAATTATTCTGAATCTTCTCGCGGCAGAAATAACAGCCAGAACCGGCAAAAATCCCTCTGAGCACTACAGCGAATTGGAAGAAAAATTCGGCAGCCCGGTTTACGAGCGGCTGGATGCGCCTGCTAATTTGGAAGAGAAAAAAGTGCTCGGAAACCTTTCACCCAAACAGGTAAAGGCTGATTCACTGGCAGGCGAACCGATCCTGAAAAAACTGACCCGGGCACCGGGCAACGATGCTCCGATCGGCGGATTGAAAGTGGAAGCCGAGAATGGCTGGTTTGCGGCGCGCCCGTCCGGAACCGAAGATATCTACAAAATTTATACGGAAAGTTTTAAGGGAACTGATCACCTGAAGCAGATACAGGAAGAGGCGGTTGCGATTGTGGATTCGGTGCTTGGTAAGTAGGCACGCGGAGCCGCGGTGACGCAGAGGGGAAGGCGCAAGCATTCTGCTTGTGCCTTTATCAATATAAATCCCGAGACAAGGTATGTGTAGAAAGTTGCCGACAAGTTCGAAGGAATTGGACAGGCAATGTACAAAACACCAGAGCAAAAGCGACGAAGAGGGGGATGCCGCAAGCATTTTGCTTGTGCCTTTTTGCACTACACTATTGCGAAATTATCTTAAAAACTATCCCCGCACCATATCAATCACTTCCATGTTTTCGATGGTATCTTCCAGGGAAATGGGTACTGGTTCATCATTCAGAATTGCTCTTGCGAAAGCATCTCCCTGTAGTGTGAAATGATCGCACGGTTCAAATTCCTCGGTAATTTCGATCTCATCAATCACGGATTTCAACAGCGTTGGTTGGGTGAAATCGGGATTGAATGGCCAGTCGAGTTCAATTTTACCTTTGGTTCCGAAAATTTTAACATACTGATCTTTGTGGCACTGGGTGGAGCAGGTAAATACGGAAGTTCCCGTTTCGAAGTTGAGCAGGCCGCTGGTTAAACGGTCAACTTTAAATTCGGGGTCAACATCGGAATATCCGATTGCACTTACCGGTTTGCGGCCAAATATCAGCCGCGCAACTGAAATACAGTAGCAGCCAACATCCATCAAACCGCCCCCTCCCATTTCGGCGCTGTTTCGGTAATTTTCAGGGTCGTCGTTGTAGTATGAAAAGAATGAGTGCACCGCTTTTATTTCCCCAAGTTTTCCGGAGTGCACCAGTTCGAACGTACGCTTCCACCGGGGATGATGCCGGTACATAAACGCCTCCATCACCTTCAGTTTTGGAAATTGTTTGGTGGCATCCAGAAGCCGGCGGGCATCAGCCGCATCCATCCCGATCGGTTTTTCGCACAGCACATGTTTGCCTGCCATCAGGGATTTGATAGTCCATTGTACATGCAAATGATTGGGAAGAGGGTTATAGATGGCATCAATATCCGGGTCGGCGAGCAGGTCTTCATAAGACCCGTAAGCTTTTGGAATTGACATTTGAGCAGCCGTTTCTTTAGCCCGTTCAATATTCCGGGAACAGATTGCAGAGATTTTACATAATTCTGATTGCTGCATGGCGGGAATCACTTTTTCCCGGCCAATTTTGGCGGTACTCAGCACGCCAAATCGAACTTTCTTCATACTGATAAATTGAATTTTAAATTTCTGATTTTTGAATGATACATCATTTGCCAACAAGTTTCAGAATCACTTTGCCAAAAGACGATCCCGGATATATATTGAGCCTTTCTTTTACCAAACTTTTCAAACTCAAATTTTTGATTTATGAACTTTGCCAAAATTCATTTTGAAGCTGGTGGCAGCACTTTTAAAATACTGTCTGCAGTACTTTTGCTGATGGTTCTTTCTGCCGATGTTTTATCTGCCCAGGATAGGGATTATTATCCTGAAGAGGATGCCGTTACCCAGAGCCATGTAACAATTAACGGCGAGCGAATTCCGTATGAAGCTGCCGCCGGGACACTTCCTGTGTTGAATGATGACGGGAAAACTATTGCATCGGTGTTTTATGTATACTACCGGCGCACCGATGTGGATGATGTTTCCGAACGGCCTTTGGTATTTTCGTTCAACGGCGGGCCCGGTTCGGCATCGGTCTGGATGCACATCGGTTATACAGGCCCAAGATTTTTGGCGATCGATGACGAAGGGTTTCCGGTTCAGCCATACGGTGTCATCGAAAATAATCATTCCATCCTCGATGTTGCCGATATAGTTTATGTAGACCCGGTAAATACCGGTTTTTCCCGAATTTTGGATGAAGATGTAGACCGGGAACACTTTTTTGGTGTAAATGCCGACATCAGCTACCTGGCAGAGTGGATTGACCTGTTTGTGAGCCGAAACGGGCGATGGACTTCCCCGAAATATTTGAAGGGTGAAAGTTACGGAACCACCCGGGTTGCAGGACTGGCACGGCGCCTGCAAAGTGCTCACTGGATGTTTTTTAACGGAGTCATTCTGGTATCCCCCACCGGCCTCGGCCTGGAGCCGCCTGCGATGACTCCCCGTTCTGAAATTTTAAAACTCCCCTATTACGCAGCCACAGCGTGGTATCACAACATGCTTCCGGACGATCTTCAGCAGCTGGATCTTTATGATATTTTGCCCAAAGTAGAGAAGTTTACCATCGAAGAGTACCTGCCGGCGGTTGCACGTGGCGGCACTATCCAGACTGAACGGCGTGAGTATATTGCAGAGATGGTTTCACGCTACTCTGCAATCGGCAAGCAGGATATTCTGAACCATAATCTCACCATTCCAGCATCATTTTTCTGGAAAGATCTGCTTCGGGATGAAGGGCTTACCGTGGGCCGGCTCGATTCACGTTATCGCGGGATTGACAGGCAGGATGCGGGCGATCGTTACGATCACGATCCGGCGCTGACCTCATGGAACCACTCCTTCACACCGGCCATTAACCACTACCTCCGGGAATACCTGGGATTTGAAACCGGCCTCCAATACAACATTTTCGGGCCGGTGCACCCGTGGGACAGAAGCAACGACATCACCGGTGATGACCTTCGGCGAGCGATGGGCGAAAATCCTTTTTTGCACGTGCTGGTTCAATCCGGATATTACGACGGAGCCATCGATTATTTCTCTGCCAAGTATGTGATGTGGAATATGGACCGTAGCGGAAAGGTGCAGGACCGCCTGCATTTTGAAGGATACCACAGCGGGCACATGATGTACCTTAGGCAGGAAGACCTTGCCACCTCAAACGAACACATACGGGAATTTATCCGCGACACTATGACAAATGGTGAAGCTGCGAAATATTGATTGTAAGGCCCTTTAACCAACAAGCTGCCAGAGTCCGAACGGAGAGAGGTCCTGGCAGAGTTGTGGATTGGGGTAAAGAGTTTTTGAAAAGAGTTGATGGACATGCAAGCGCGACTCTGCCAGGAGCCCAGGAAAAGCACCGGGACACTCTTGCAGGTCGCTGGGCAAACAACCTGCCAGAGTCCGAACGGAGTGAGGTCCTGACAGATTTGTGAGATGAAGGGAAAAGGTTTTAGGATTACATTATGATCTATCGGTTTGTTTTTAATTGTATTTTTGCTGTTTTCATGTTCAACCGATAGTACTACTATCTACCATTTGACCACTTCTGTGGAACCCCCTGAAGCTGGCAGTGTCACGAAATCGGCAACAGAAGCAGAAGAAGGCGAGGCCATTACAATTACGGCAAACGCCAATGAACACTGGGTTTTTCAGGGATGGAGCGGTGATTACACCGGGACCCAAAATCCTGTTGAAATTACCATGAATAACGATATGAGTGTCACAGCTCTTTTTGCCAAACAAGACTATCCGCTCACTGTCGAAACTGAAGGAGATGGCATCGTGCATCAGGAGGTTATTCAATCAAAAACTACTGATTACCCACACGGAACTGTAGTGCGGCTTACTGCAGAACCGCATGAAGGATGGGAATTTACAGGCTGGAGCGGGGCGGTAGAAAATGAAAATGAAATCATTGAGATTGAAATCGAAGAGCCCATAACACTTACAGCCACATTTTCAATCATGGAGTATCCTGTTACTATTGAGATTGAAGGTGACGGGATTGTGCATTTGTGGGATTACAGACTGGAGGCCGAACATACAGTCAGCGATGGTGAAACGATCTATTTTGCCCATGACACACGTGTAGAGTTAACCGCAGAACCGCATGAAGGATGGGAATTTACAGGCTGGAGCGGGTCGACAGAAAATGAAGATGAAATCATTGAGATTGTAGTCGAAGAACCCATAACACTTACAGCCACATTCTCAATCATTGGGTACCCTGTTACAGTTGAGATTGAAGGTGGCGGAGTAGTGCATTTGTGGGATTACTGGCTGGATGCCGGACATACAGTCAGCAATGGTGAAACGATCTATTTTGCCCATGGCTCACATGTTGAATTAACCGCCGAACCTTCAGAAGGCTGGCAATTTACCGGCTGGAGCGGTGATAAGGAGTCGCAAAACCTGACTATCAGTGTTTTAATGGAAGAAGGCCCTGCCGATTTTAAAGCCGCGTTTAGTCATGAAAACTCATTCACATACGATAATCAGACATACCTTCTTGAGTGGGGTTTTGTCCATGACCATGGGGTAATGGAATATCACAGGGTTAAGTCATTCGGTTTGTGGGAAGTAGAGGAAGACATCACTGCAGATACAAATATGGATGAATATATACCCAAATCGTCATATGGGATTAGAATGGATTTAGGTTCTTTAGGTGAATCATTTAATGCCGGTACTTATATTTATGATGAAGAAATCATTTTTGCAAACATTCTTGGTGGCGAGTCTTCTGTATTTTTCATTGATCTGGGTGAAATGTTATGGGTTATTGATGGAACTGTAGAGGTCAAAGAAACGCAATGGGGAGGCCTATCACTGGACTTCCATTTCATTTTAGAAAATAACAAAGAGATTACCGGAAATTATGCCGGCACATTATTTAGAGTGAATTAAAACCAACCACTTTCATGTCGGCAACTGAAGGTCGGGAATATGAGACTTCCGAAGTCTGCATCAACACTAACAAAAGTTTTGATAGAATAAAATGGTCAATGTTTTATTAAAACCAACAAGACTTCGGAAGTCTTTTCCATCCTGCCATTCTATGAACAGATTACATAATGCCAAACATTAATCTACTTAATTCACAACCCACCGGTTCACCGTATTATGGGGTGCTTCCAGCACTACCTTATAAAAATCTGATGGCATTTCACTCACATCAATTTCGGCACGGCCATCAACCAGCGGTACGGTTTTGACGTGGGTGTATTCATCGCTTTCACCATCTTGAAAATGATTGGTGGCGGCAACATGAATGTGAACTTCACCATCATCATCCCAGGACGTCCACTCGAGTTCTATTGTTGCGTTTTCTTCATGAAACCGG
>SLPZ01000284.1 GCA_007131725.1 Balneolaceae bacterium | reverse complement strand
TTGACCTGAAAAAGGGGACGGGAATCATGACAAAGCACGCCTTTAAAATTCCCGATTTATTAAAACACCTGGACAAAAAACCGTGGCAAACCATTTTGATGTGGAAGGGAGTCGAAGATGCTGCTGAAGAGATAAAAAAGTCCGGAAAAAAGCTGAACTGTAAAATATTTGAATTTGATTTTGGCGATGATGAGCCGTTCTACGAGGGAAAGGGGTTGGTATTATTGGAGAGGTAAAGGAATATAATCCAGCGTAAATAAACATCATCTCTGGATTGGTTGATTTTATTTTTGGCCGAAATAATTCTCAGCCAGGCCAAAAGACCCACACCTTTTCAGAGCTTTTTGAAATTCTGCCACGGAAACACGGAACAGCACGGAAAATTCATTATTTGATTGTTAATTATCTCACAATCTCATTTAGGGGGAGGGCTAAAATTTTTATCTGAGTTCTTTTTATGCTTGTCATTAAAAAGAGATTGAGGCTGTATTTGTCTAAAAAGAGGATTCAATAAGATTAATTACTATCGATGCCGTCATATCGGACTCTGATCTCTCCAAAAGGGACAGTCGGCATCTCCTCCAAAAATCCGTCATTCCTGACTTGATCAGCTCATTTTTTGCACACGCAGCGACAGCGGAGTGAAATCTCCAAACATAGTTCCAGGAGATCTCTGTATTAAGGTTGGAGATTTCACTACGTGTTCAACAAATGAGCGCTTCGCGCCTGTCTGCTGACAAGACAGATTTAAAAAAATGCGTATGTCGGGGCGCGGGTTGCGATTTTAGGTTTGGGCTAATGTAACGTCAGTTCGACATAAGAAATTGAAAAATGAGTCTGAGGCTTTCCAAAAAGGGCGTCATCCCGTACTGGATACGGGATCTCCTATTTTTGATTTAAGCAGGAGATGCCGGATCAAGTCCGGCATGACGGAATCGAATATTCATTACCTCGTTATGCGCCCTTTTGGAAAGCCTGACTTGTGTGTTAACAATCGATATTTTTTTGTTGAACTCAGTTTTTTTGAAGAGCAAATATTAAGTGTAATATGTCCTAATACTTGAGTAACAACGAAGAAGTCAGGGGTGATTTGTAGGCTTAAATAAACCTGCCGCATTTTGGCCTGATTTTCAGGGATAAAATCAATCGATAAATTGAAGAAGAATGTTGTTTAAACCAGGCATGCTAATCGATCGTTTTGAATCAAAATAAAACCGGAATTTTAGTACCTTCATCAAAAAGAATAAAATCAGATTTATGTCCCGATTAAAAAGTTCAGAGCGCAGAATGAAGCTGATCCTGATGCTTCAGGATTCTAAAAAGAAATTGACAGTGGATGAACTCGCCGAAAGATTTGGGGTCAGCAGGAGGACTATCTTCAGAGATTTCAATGTTTTATCGGAAATTAATGTGCCCGTCACGTGGGATCGGTACAGCGGTTACGGGGTGATGGACGGGTATAAAATTCCACCGCTGATGTTTACCTCGAGAGAGCTGGCAACCATTATGGTGGGGCTGAATTTTGTGAAGTCGCAGGTGGATAAAATGCTGGTGGATGATGCAAAAGGAGTAGAGGTGAAAATAAAAAATGTTTTGCCGGATGAGCTGAAGCAATTCATGAATTCGCTGGACGACAGAACAGTGGTTGATCCGTTTCTGCATTTTGGCCACGAAAAAAAAGAGGGGGGAAACTGGTACCTGGTAAGCAGTGCAATCTCTCAAAAGAAAACCATGACATTTTCATACCGGAGCAAAAGTCAAGAAACTGTTACCGACCGTAAAGTGGATCCTTATCTGCTCGTTTTTTATCGCGATCACTGGAATGTGATCGGTTTTTCACATAAACGGCAGGCAATCCGGAATTTTGTGCTCGACCGCATGAGTGATGTGAAAATTCTGGAAGAAAAGTTTGAGAAAAAATCAAAAATCGACACTGAGGCCCTTATTTTTGGCTCTAACGAATCCGGGCAATTAGTAGAGGTGTTGGTTGATGAAAGCGCAGATCGTGCATTCAGGGCAAATCTGCCGACAAAAATATTTAAGGAAAAAGAGGTTTCTTCAAAAAAAATTAAAGTCAGTTTCTTTTTCGAAAATCTTGGCTTTTTGAATGAGTGGCTTCTTCAGTTTGGTGAAAAAGTAGAAATTGTTTCTCCGGAAAGCCTCAAAAAAAATCGGAGAGAGGTTCTGAAAAAAATGCTCGAAAAATGCTGACCGGTAATGGATGCATGACAGGCTGGCATCTTCTGGCAAAATCCGTCATTCCTGACTTGATCAGGAATCTCCAAACGTAGTTTCAGAACATCTCCGTGCAAAGGGTGGAGATTTCACTCCGCTATCGCTGCGTGTTCAAAAAATGAGCGTGTCGGTGCACGGGATGACGCTTTTTTTGAACTAAAAGCTTTATGTCAATAAATTGAACAATCTTGTATTTGGTAACGTAGTTTTGTCAAAATCCGGAAATTATGAAACGACCGGCGCATCACCTTCATCTTCATCCTCATTCACTACCCGTGTGATGGCAGCAATTTTGCCGTCTTCATCCAGCCTCATGATGCGAACGCCCTGGGTATTTCTTCCCATGGTACGGATGGCTTTGCACTGCATTCGGATTACTTTTCCGCGCTCTGTAATGACCATCAGGTCATCTTTATCAGACACTTCTTTGAGGGCAATCAGGTTTCCTGTTTTCGGGGTAACCTTTAATGTGATAACTCCTTTTCCGCCTCGGCTCTGTTCGCGGTAATCATCAACAAAAGAGCGCTTGCCGTAGCCGTTTTCAGAGATGGCAAGCACCGTAGCTTCGTGGGTGTTTTTTATCACCACCATGTCCACAACTTCATCATCTTTGCCGAGAGTCATGCCGCGAACACCGGACGTGTTTCGACCCATTTCACGCACATCGTTTTCATGAAACCGAATGGCCCGGCCTTTTTTGTTGGCAAGAATAATGTTGCTTTCACCATCGGTCAGTGCGGCACCCAGCAGGCTGTCACCCTCACGAATATTGATGGCGATGATGCCATCTCGCCGCGGACGGCTGTATGCTTCGAGTGACGTTTTCTTAATCTGTCCCTGTATGGTTGACATAATAATGGAGTGAGAATTAATGTATTCTTCATCATCCAGGGTTTTTACCGGTACAAATGTTTTGATGCTGTCGTCTTTCTGAATGTCAATCAGGTTTACGATAGCACGCCCACGGGAGAGTCTTGACCCTTCGGGAATTTCATACACCTTCAGCCAGTAGCAGTTTCCTTTCTCGGTGAAGAACAAAATATAGTTGTGATTGGTAGCCACAAACAGATGTTCTACATATTCATCATCTTTAGTGGTAGTGCCTTTCATACCTTTACCGCCACGCCGCTGACGCCGGTAGCCGCTTACAGGCATTCGTTTTATGAAACCTTTATTTGAAATGGTAACTACCACATCTTCATCGGCAATCATATCTTCAATACTGAAATCATCAGCCGAGTAAACAATTTGAGTTCTGCGCTCATCACCGTACCGGCCTTTCAGTTCTGTCAGCTCTTCTTTGATGATTTCATTTTGTTTGTCCCGGCTAGAAAGAATAGCCCTGTATTCGGCAATTTTCTCAACAATATCACGATACTCCTGGTCAACCTTTTCCCGCTCAAGACCGGTAAGTTTTTGCAGGCGCATGTCGAGAATGGCTTTTGCCTGAATATCTGTAAAAGCAAATTTTTTGCGAAGCTGGTCGTTTGCTTCCTGCGGATTTTTGGATGCACGAATGGTTTTGATGATTTCATCAAGGTTGTCGAGTGCTATCTTTAACCCTTCCAGGATGTGAGCACGGGCTTCGGCCTGATCAAGGTCATAAATGGTTCTGCGAATGATAACTTCAACCCTGTGCTCTACAAAGCGTTCAATTAACTCTTTGAGCGCCATTACCTTCGGGCGTCCTTTAACAAGGGCAAGATTAATCACACCAAACGTTTGCTGCATTTGGGTGTACTTATAAAGCTGATTCAGCACAATACCCGCATTGGCATTTCTTTTAAGAATGATGACAATACGAAGTCCGTCACGGTCTGACTCATCCCTTATTTCACCGATATCGGTAATTTTTTCGTTTTGAACCAGGTCGGCAATTTTTTCGATCAGCGTTGATTTGTTAACCTGGTAGGGAATTTCGGTTACAACTATCTGCTCACGGCCGTTGCGGAGTTCTTCAACATTGGCCCTTGCACGCATTGTAATTTTTCCACGGCCGGTTTCGTAAGCTTCCTTAACACCCTCATAGCCATAAATTATTCCGCCCGTAGGAAAATCGGGAGCGGTGATATGTTCCATTAATTGGCTTGTCTCGATCTCCGGATTGTCAATCACGGCGATCGTACCGTCAATCACTTCATTGATATTGTGCGGCGGCATGTTGGTAGCCATACCCACTGCAATTCCTGAAGCCCCGTTTAGCAGAAGGTTCGGCAGCATAGAAGGCAGAACGGTTGGCTCTGTCAGTGTATCATCAAAATTTGTTTGAAAATCAACAGTATCTTTGTTGATGTCCGTCAGCAGTTCTTCGGCAATTCTCTGCATGCGCACTTCCGTGTAACGCATTGCCGCAGCAGAATCTCCGTCGATGGATCCAAAGTTTCCCTGTCCGTCAACAAGCGGGTAGCGAAGCGAAAAATCCTGCACCATTCTCACAATAGAATCATAAACGGCAGAATCACCATGCGGGTGATACTTACCCAAAACCTCACCGACTATACGGGCACTTTTTTTGTAATTACGATTATGCAGCATGCCCAGGTCACTCATGCCATACAAAACCCGCCTGTGCACAGGTTTCAGGCCATCGCGTACATCCGGCAATGCCCTTGATACAATAACGGACATCGAATAATCGATGTACGATGATTGCATTTCATCTTCAATTGTAATGGGTATAATTTTTTCGCTAGCCATATTTTATTTAGTAATGAGTAGTAATTCTTGAGTCATTAGTTGTGTTAAATGGAATCACTGAATTTAATGTGTCCCTTTTCCCCTGTAACCTGGTTATTTTAAATATCAAGCGTGGCGTATTTAGAGTTTTTCTCAATAAACTCGCGCCTTGGCTCCACCTCGCCGCCCATAAGCGTTGAAAACATTTTATCCGCTGCAGCAGCATTTTCGATAGTTACCTGCTGAAGGGTTCTGGTCTCGGGGTCCATAGTAGTTTCCCAGAGCTGTTCCGGATTCATTTCTCCAAGGCCCTTATAGCGGGATACATCAAATTTCTTTTTCGATTTTTTCAGGTCTCTGATAATTTTATCTCTGGTTTCATCTTCCCAGGCGTATTGAATCTGTCCTCGCGAAGATGTAATTCTGTATAAAGGAGGCGTTGCAATATAAATGTGACCACGATCGATCAGTGGATGCATGTAACGGTAGAAAAATGTGAGAAGCAAAGTGCGGATGTGCGAACCATCCACATCGGCATCCGTCATTATGATTATTTTGTGATATCTCAATTTTTCAAGTTCAAACTCTTCTTCGTGGCCAACTCCAGTTCCAAGGGCGGTAATCATCGCCTGGATTTCTTTGTTTTCAAGAATTTTGTTGATTTTGGCTTTCTCAACATTCAGAATTTTACCCCGCAGAGGAAGAATTGCCTGGAAGCTTCGGTTGCGGCCCATTTTGGCGGAACCTCCCGCAGAGTCACCCTCAACCAGGTAAATTTCACTGTGAGCCGGATCTTTGATAGAGCAATCGGCCAGTTTACCGGGCAGACCGCCTCCGCTCATCACACTTTTTCGCTGAATGAGTTGACGTGCTTTCCGGGCAGCTTCACGCGCTTCGGCAGCAACCACTACTTTTTCAAGAATTTTCTTCGCTGATTTGGGATTTTGTTCCAAAAATTCGGTCAATTTATCATAGAGAATCACTTCCACGGCACTCTGCACTTCAGAGTTGCCAAGCTTGGTTTTGGTCTGCCCCTCAAACTGCGGTTCCGAAACTTTTACGCTCAGCACACAGGTTAGCCCTTCACGAAAGTCCTCACCCGAAATAGTAATTTTGCTGTTTGATTTGATGATGCCATTTTTATCAGCATAATTTTTGAAAGCCCGGGTGAGTGCTCTTCTGAAACCGGAAATATGCGTACCACCCTCTCTTGTGTTGATGTTGTTTACATAAGAGTGGACATTTTCGGTGTAGCTGTTGTTGTACTGCATGGCGAGCTCAACAGGTACATTTTCTACTTCGCCTTCGATGTAAATAGGCTCATCCATAAAAGACTCCCTGTTTTCATCCAGGAAACGCACAAAATCTTTTACACCTCCTGAAAAGTGGTATACCACATGATTTTCCTCTTCTTCGTCATCAACCCGTTCATCAATAATTTCTACAGTAATCTGGGGATTCAGGAAGGCAAGCTCCCTCATTCTGTCAGCAATAATGTCGAATTTGAATTCTGTAGTCTGATTAAAAATTATTTCATCAGGCCGGAATTTGATAATGGTTCCCGTATCATCGGTGTCGCCCACTTCTTTTAGGGGAATCTTGGTGGCACCGCGTTCAAATTCCATCACATAAATTTTTCCATCCCTGTGAATTTCCGCCCTGAAATGAACTGACAATGCATTCACGCAGCTTACACCCACGCCATGAAGGCCGCCGGAAACTTTGTAGCTGCTTTTGTCAAATTTGCCGCCGGCATGCAGTTTGGTTAGTACAACTTCAACGGCAGGCATTTTTAATTTTGAATGTTCATCAACTGGAATGCCGCGTCCGTTATCTGCAATGGTGATAGAACCGTCATCGTGGATGACAACTTTAATATGATCGCAGTGGCCAGCAAGCGCTTCGTCGATCGAATTGTCAACAACTTCATTGATAAGGTGATGAAGACCTCTCTGAGCTGTGTCTCCTATATACATTGAAGGGCGTTTTCGAACTGCTTCGAGTCCCTCTAAAACCTGAATATTCGACGCTCTGTAATCAGAACCTTTTTTTGGTGTCATAAAATGGGGTTGAGTAAAGTTATAGATAGCCGTTTAGACGCCTAAAAATAGCGTTTGTGCGTGTAAAATCAAAGAGATAATGATTTTTGATGGCATTTGATGAGATCGCAATGCCTAAATTATTTTCCAGCTTTTGTGAGGCAGTGCTAATTCCCGATGGATAACCTGACAAATATAAGAAATCCCCCGCTGTATTTACGAAAATTATTAAAGAAACTGAGGGGTATTTTTGATGGTTAATTTACAAACAGTGTAGCGTTTATTTTCAGTATAAAATAATCATTTAATGAAGATGTTTCAGATACACGTGGTTTAGAAAAAGCCCGAGTTATTAGCGATGAAGAGAAGAGATTTAATTGGCAGTTACTTTGTGATAAAAATTTATTGAAATTAAAATGGATTAGCCATATTTTTGGTGTCTATCAAAATTTATCAACAGGAAGATATTATGGCACGTAAAGACGATATTACCGGTAAAACTGCATTGAATGGATATCGTTCGTCTAAATCGAACAATAAAACCAAGCACCGGTTTCATTTAAATTTACAGAAAAGACGATTCTATATCCCGGAAGAAGATCGGTGGGTTACTTTAAAAGTATCGGCTAAAACCTTGAGAACAATTAATAAAAAGGGAATTACTGCCGTGCTTAAAGATGCCAGGAAAAAAGGAACACTGTTAAAAGAGGTATAAAAAATGGCTAAAGGTAATCGTATACAGGTAATTCTTGAATGCACTGAAAAACCGGGCAGTTCACGATATGTAACCACAAAAAATCGACGGACAACAACCGGGCGAATTGAGCTTAAAAAATATAATCCGGTACTGAGAAAACATACCGTTCATAAAGAAATTAAATAAAGGTTAGTTATGGCTAAGCGACAAGTTTTTGGTGAAGAGGCAAAATCTTTGAAAAGTGCCCACCGCAGAATGGCTAAAGTAATTATATCCACTAAGAATGAGCGTGGAAAATACGCCTTCAAAGAAACTATGGTGGATCAGGAAAGTGTACAGGATTTTCTGCAAAAGAATAAATCCTGAAAAATTTTGAAGTTAGCGTAAAGGTTTCATTCATATGGATGAAACCTTTTTTTTTGTCATTTTTTGGAGAAAGTGAAAGTAAACCATCCGGATTATTTTGCTTGCTTTATAAAAAATTTTCTATTCTATTAGAGAAGATTTTAATAAGTAAATTTGGAATTCTTTTTACTAAATTAAATAAGATATGAGCTTGAAAGACCAAATATTAAACGACCTGAAATCGGCAATGAAGGCAAAACAGAATGATGAAACGATGCTTCTGCGCTCATTAAAAGCCAAAATCCTGGAAAAGGAAATCAGCGAGAGAAAAAGCGGTGAATCTACGCTGAGTGATGAGCAGATCACAGAGGTATTGATGAAAGCTGCCAAACAGCGAAAAGAGTCGATTGAACAGTTTGAAAAGGGCGGCAGGAATGATCTTGCTGAGAAAGAAAAAAAAGAACTGGAACTGATTGAAAAATATCTGCCGGAAATGATGGATGATGACCAAATTCGGGCTGAAGTAGTTGCACAGATCGAACAAATGGGGGCAACTTCCATGGCGGATATGGGCAAAGTGATGGGAGCCTTAATGGGCAAATTGAAGGGTAAAGCCGAAGGGGCTGCTATCAGCAAAATTGTAAAAGAAGAACTCTCAAAATGATACATATATGAATCTGCTCGACGTTTTCATCATTCTTCCGATTGGCTATTTTGCTTACAAGGGGTTTATGAGCGGATTCATTAAAGAGTTTTTTGGTATTGCAGGCCTGATTTTAGCCATCTTTGTAACATTTAATTTTATGGGCCCTATAGCAGGTTACCTGGCTCCATTTGCCGAAGACAAAGATAAAGCCACGATGATAGCCGGGGTTGTAATTTTCCTTTTTACACTGGCAATTGTTAAAGGAGTTAGTATTGGGATGGAAAAAGTTTTTGATCTATTCAGCATCAGTTTCATCAACCAGATTGCAGGTTTTTTCTTCGGGGCTTTAAAAACGGCTTTACTTGTCAGTGCAATACTTCTTTTGATGGCTGGTTTTGATACACCAGGTAAAGATACCCGTACAGAATCTGCCACATATCCAACCGTTATTTTACTTGCACCGGCAGCTTTTGATTTAGTGGCCACTATTTATCCCGGTACCCTTGATTTTGTTGATACCATAGAAAGATCCATTCAAGAAAGTAACACACTCAGAGAATTACCAATATTTGATAAAGTTGATTTAGATTTATGACTTTTTTACCCGTTAGCGAGCAGCTTGCCGTCATTAACAGAGGCATCTCCGAAATTGTCCCCGAAGAAGAGCTCGTAAAAAAACTTGAAACGTCCCGAAAAAAAAATAAACCCCTCAAAATTAAACTCGGTGTAGATCCCACCCGTCCCGATTTACACCTGGGCCATTCGGTTATTTTAAGAAAACTGCGACAGTTTCAGGATCTTGGCCATGAAGCTATTCTTATCATCGGCGGATTTACAGCGATGATCGGTGACCCATCCGGCCAAAATAAAACCCGTCCACCGCTCACAGCGGACGAGGTGAACGAAAATGCAGAGACATACATCAATCAGGCCCGGAAAATTTTGGATGAGAACAAAACAACCCTGGTTAACAATAACGACTGGCTGGGAGGTATGTCTTTTATGGATGTAATTAAACTCTCATCAAAAATTACCGTTGCCAGAATGATAGAGCGGGATGATTTTTCGAAAAGATATCAGAACAATGATCCGATTTCTCTGCACGAATTTTTATATCCGCTGGCGCAGGGACAGGATTCTGTACACCTTAAATCGGATGTTGAGCTTGGCGGCACCGATCAAAAATTTAACCTGCTTGTGGGTCGAGAATTCCAGAAAACAGAAGGGCTTGAGCCACAGATCTGCCTGATGATGCCATTGTTGGTGGGCACAGACGGCACCATGAAAATGAGTAAATCGTATGATAATTACATCGGAATAGATGAACCTGCCAGTGAAATGTATGGTAAAACGCTATCCATTCCAGATGAATTGATCTACCCGTATTTTGAATTGGTGACAGATGTATCACTCGAAGAACTAAAAGATATTAAAGAGCGGATAAAAACAGATCCGAGGAATACCAAACACGAACTCGCCTTCACAATCACCAAAATGTATCATGGTGAAAAAGCAGCCATTGAAGCAAAAGAACATTTCGAAAAAACGGTAATCCAAAAAGACATTCCCGATGACGCGCCAGTCTTTGAATTTGAGAAAGGCACAACGCACCGGCTTTTGGATATCATATCTGATGCAAACCTTACTGCCAGCAACGGAGAAACGAAACGTATGATGAAACAGGGCGGTGTGAGCCTGAATGATGAAAAAATCAAAGATCCCAATCATACCGTTACGTTTAACAACGAAGAAGAGATAAGCCTGAAAGTAGGTAAAAGAAAATTCGCAATTTTAAGATCGGTTTAGTATAGTAGACTGGTGATTTTCTCTATATATTGTATCTTCAATTATTTATACATAACAGATCTTTATGGGAACTCATTACCCGGGCAGTGCGTCTGAAAAAAATACCCTGAATGCTTTCATAAAATTGATGAGGGCAACTGAATCGCTCAACATGCGGCTTAACCGCCATTTGTCTGATGCAAATCTGACTGTAAGCCAGTTCGGCACGCTTGAGGCACTTCATCATCTCGGACCGCTTAACCAGCGTGCTATTGGTGAAAAACTTCTAAAAAGCGGCGGTAACATCACCATGGTAATTGATAATTTGGAGAGGTTAGGGTACGTAAGCCGGAAAAAAGATCCCGAAGACCGAAGAGCGGTTTTAATTCATCTTACGTCGAAAGGAAAAGAGTTTATTGAAGATTTTTTCCCAAAACACCTCGAAAAAATCAAGGAAGAGTTCAGTGTACTCACCGAAGAGGAGAAAAAAACACTGGCCAGCTTGTGCAGAAAGCTTGGTAAACAGGAACAATAGATTGGTTCTAAGAATCATCGTTGTGTTTCAGGAGATCAGCCTATCTTTTTTTGTGATGAAAACAAATTCATTGTAAAAATTCGATTTTTTGAAAAATTTCTGTAAGGAATTCGTTAGTTCCGGTTCTTACAGATATGCGGCACGATGCAACATACCGGTTTCCTTTTGCTGCGTATCCGGCATTACGGATAATGCTGCTGCTGATGGCAGGCATTCTGCTCGGCCGCATTTTATCTCCATCTTTGTTTAGTTCGGGATTACTCTTTTGCGCGATATTTTCTTTCTGGCTTTTCTTTGAATTTCTGATTCGCAAAAAATGGCCTGCAACATCCGGGACAGTGGCGTCTCTCTTTTACTCATTGATGATCGTCTCTGCTTCGTTGGGACTCTATAGCCTCACCACAATTCACAAAACAGAAACGATAGAAACATCAGAAACTCTGAATCTCTATGCCTGGGAAGAAGTGGAAATAACCGGGACCATCCGCAGCCGGGGACGAAGCGGTTCAGGGCGGATTGTTTACGAAACAGAAGTAAGAAAGACCGAATTTCCGGAAGGCAGGTCGTGGAACCGGCCGTATAAAGTTAGATTGTATGATGGAATTCATTCAGATACTGAATTTTCTGAAGGCACTAAACTAACTGCAATTATCCGGTTTTATGAATTTCCGGAGAGAAGAAATCCCCACGAATTTGATTATGGCGGCTGGCTGATCAGCCGGGGATTTTCGGCTCATGGGGAGCTCTCAGAAGTTACTGAAGTTGAGGATCGCACACATTTCGGTTGGGGAAGTATCCGTTCTGTTGTACAGCGCAATGCTGACGCTATATTTGATGGTGAATTTTCCCATCTTGCCAAAGCTCTGCTGTTAGGATATAAAGATGATTTAAATCCTGAAACCAGGCAGCACTTTAACCGGGCGGGATTGTCTCACATCATGGCAGTTTCAGGGTTGCATGTCGGATTTCTGGTGGCGCCATTTTGGTTGATCATTCCATTTTTGTGGGGATCAAAAAAAGGGAAATGGATCGGTATTATTCTGCTCACCATTCTGCTTTTACTCTATGCCGGGCTGACCGGGTTTAGCCCGTCGGTGAGTCGCGCTTCGCTGATGGCATGGCTGCTTACATACGGCAAACTGTTTCATAAAGTGAGGAACTCGATAAATCTTACGGCAGTAGCAGCAATCATTATTTTGGCCATCAACCCATCACAATTGTTTGAAGTTGGTTTTCAGTTATCATTTGCAGCAGTTTTTATCATTTTGCTGATTTTGCCGGAAGCCCAGCGATCAATTCCAAAGAATTACAGGTACGGATTTAAAGGAAAGCTGGTGATGGTAGTTCTGGTATCATTTGTGGTGCAGCTTGGCCTGTTTCCCATTTTAGCACATTATTTTAATGAATTTTCCATAGCCGGCCCGGTAGCCAATGCCTTGGTTGTGCCGCTGCTTTCATTCACGGTTCCTGTCGGGCTGGGATTTGTGGTTTTCACCCCGGTTTACCCACCTTTATTTCAGGCAGCAGCAATTCCCGTTCAGTATTCACTTGAATGGATACACGGTGTGGCTGATTATTTCGGCGGCCGTACATTCAGTTATATCACCGTGGATGAAACTCAGTTTTTGCTCTTTTTTGTGTGGCTGTTTGCAATTCTGTTTATCGCATCGATCAGGCTGCCCCGTTACCGATGGAAAATGCTGATTGCCTGTTTGATTTCACTCAATTTATTATTTGTAGAGCTTTCAATCAGGAATTCAAATAATCAGCAGTTAAAAGTTACTTTTCTGGATGTAGGCCAGGCGGATGCTGTTCATATCAGGACACCATCAGGCAAAAATCTACTTATTGATGCAGGCAGATGGTCACCCATGGCAAACAGCGGAGAACGTGTGTTGCTTCCCTATTTCGAATCCAAGGGAATTGACAGGCTGGATGCAGTGATACTCTCCCATCCTCATGCCGATCATATTGGCGGAATGCCAGTATTAATCGAAAATCTTGAAATTGATGTGATTTATCAGAGTGATTATTCGTACGATTCAAATCTGTATCATACCTATATGTCCCTTGCAGCGGAAAAAGAAATTCCAATCAAATATGCGTATGCAGGAGATCTGATTGATCTGGACCCAACGTTGAGACTATTTGTTGTAGGCCCGGAAAAAGATGCTCCTCGCGACAGAAACCCAAATAATCATTCCGTGGCAGTAAAAATGGTGTATGGCAACACTTCGTTTCTGTTCAGCGGTGATGCCGAAGTAAGCCAGGAAAGACAGATTGCCAGCCGGTACGGTGACTTCCTGGAATCAGATCTGTACAAAGTTGGGCATCATGCCAGTAATACCAGCTCTACAGAATATTTTATGCAATTTGTGAAACCGGAAATAACCGTGGCCTCATTAGCATTCAGAAATCAATTTGGCCACCCCGGAAATGAGGCCGTAACACGATTACACCATTTCAGCGAAAAGCAAAAATTTACCAGCCTGAATGGCGCAGTCAGGTTCACATCCGATGGAGAGAAAATTCAAAAAGTTTCCTGGAGAAATTGAAATGCCTGATAACTTGCAGTTTGATAAAACGCAGACGTACAGAAGCAACAAAAATACCCCCAATTAGTTGAAGCTGATTGATAAGTGGCTTACTTTCTATATTGATCTAAATTCAGGCTTAAAAAAGTTTGGCTAATCAAAATCAGCTATTTGATTAAATTATCATCGATACTAACTAATTGATATGCCAAATCTTATCGATTACCTGCCTGCAACCAACATGATGATTTAAAATAAAATATGTCTAAAAAGGAACGACTGAGTTTCGAAGAAGCTTTAGAGAGGTTGGAAACAATCGTTGAAAAACTAAGCGATGAAGACATCACCCTTGAAAAATCGGTGGAACTTTATGAGGAAGGGCTCAAATTATCAAAAATTTGTTCTGAAACTCTGGAACAGGCAACATTAAAAATTGAGCAGATTGAAAAGTCTACCAATAAGGATATCGATGAAGATTAAACCATAGTTATGGAAATTTACAAACCAAAGCCTGGTCCGCTGTTATCTGAAATTGATTCACCTGCCGACCTGAAAAAACTAAATCCCGGCCAATTGCAGGATATCTGCGATGAATTAAGAGAGTTCATTATCGATATGGTTGCCGTCCATGGCGGCCATTTCGGAGCAAGTTTGGGCGTTATTGAATTAACTGTTGCACTGCACTACATTTATGATTCTCCGAAAGATCAAATTGTGTGGGATGTTGGTCATCAGGCTTACGGCCATAAAATATTGACAGGCAGAAGAGATCAGTTTTATACAAATCGTAAATACGAGGGGTTGTCAGGCTTTCCAAAACGCAGCGAAAGCGAATATGATGCATTTGGCGTTGGCCATTCAAGCACTTCGATTTCTGCAGGATTGGGAATGGCAATCGCAAGGGATTTAAATAAGAGTGATCAAAAGATTGTCTCAATTATCGGTGATGGTGCCATGACCGGCGGAATGGCTTTTGAAGCAATGAATAACGCCGGTGCCCTGCAAAGTGATATGCTTGTGATTTTGAACGATAACAACATGTCGATAGACCCGAATGTTGGAGCTTTGAAAGAATATCTTGCTGAAATTACCACCAGCAAGACTTTCAACAAAATGCGTGATGAAATATATGATTTACTTGGCCATCTGAAGGGCGCGGGCGAAAAAATGAGAAAAGCAGCATCAAAGCTGGAACGCGCTATGACAGCCGCTATAACACCCGGCGCGCTGTTCCAGGCACTCGGTTTTAAGTATTACGGCCCGGTAGACGGCCACAACGTAGATGCGCTGCGAAGACATCTCGAAGATTTAAAAACTGTTGGCGGCCCAAAGCTGCTCCATATCGTCACAATTAAAGGAAAAGGATTTGCCCCGGCCGAACGCGAACAGACCAAGTGGCACGCACAGAGCAGCCCGTTCGATAAAATAACCGGAAAATCTCTCGTAAAACCGGATAACGGAAACAAACCGGCGCCCAAATACCAGGACGTGTTTGGGGAAGCATTGGTTCAGCTTGCCGCGGCAAATGAAGATATTGTTGCAATTACACCCGCCATGCCAAGCGGTTCCAGTCTCTGGCCGATGATGAACACCTTTCCAGATCGTGCATTCGATGTGGGAATTGCTGAGCAGCACGCTGTTACCTTTGCTGCCGGCCTGGCAACCCAGGGCAAAAAACCTTTTGCTGCACTCTATTCCACATTCCTGCAAAGGGCTTACGATCAGGTGATTCACGATGTGGCCATTCAGAAATTGCCGGTGGTATTTTGTATAGACCGGGCAGGCCTTGTGGGAGCAGACGGCCCTACCCACCACGGTCTGTATGACACTGCCTACCTGAGGGCTGTTCCCAACATGATTATTTCGTCTCCGATGAATGAACAGGAACTTCGTGATATGCTTTACACGGCATCAAAACACCAGGAGGGCGCGTGGGCAATCCGGTATCCGCGCGGGCGTTCAACCGGAATGACAGTGCGGGAAGATTTCAATAATATGAACATCGGAAAAGGCCGCATCATAAATGAGGGCGAAAAAATTGCGGTGCTGAGCTTTGGCCCCATTGGTAAATATGTAACTGAAGCTAATGAAATCCTTGAAGAAGATGGAATCCGGATTGGCCATTTCGATATGCGATATGCCAAGCCGCTTGATACAGGCCTCATTGATTATGCATTGGCAGAATACGACAGCATCATTACCCTGGAAGACGGTACAATTCTCGGTGGGTTTGGCTCTGCAGTGGCAGAATATGTTGCTTCGAAAGGTGCAGGAGTCCCAATAAAAATAATGGGAGTGCCTGACGAAATTATCGAACACGGAACACAGAGAGAACTCCATGATGAAGTCGGGATTGGCCCTTCAGGTATCGTAGATGAGGTAAAACGGGCACTGAGTATTTTGGTCTGACGGTTGTTATTTTTAACCGGTTGATCTGATTCAACACCACTAAACTCAGGCTTATTCGATTTGAAAAATCTTACGCTAAGTGATTTCGACTACGAGCTTCCCGAAAGACTGATTGCCCAGAAACCGGCTTATCCCCGCGATCACTCCAGGCTGCTCATCTACCATAGAAAAACCGGAGAAATTGTGGATGATCATTTCTACAATATCGGAGAATATCTTCCGGGTGGCACTTCTTTGGTAGTGAACAACAGCAAGGTAGAAAAATGCAGGCTGCTGTTTAGCAAGGGTAAGATTGAAATTTTCGTTACCAAAGCCATAAATAACCAGGTGGTGGAGGCGATGGTAAGGCCGGGCAAGAAATTTAAAACTAAAAAAGAGATTCAGTTAACTGAAGAGATTTCAGCTAAAACTATTTCCATTGCAGAGGATGGCATCCGAACCCTGGAACTTAGCCACCCGCTTGATCATGAGAAACTGGCTCCGTTCAAATACACTCCATTTCCTCCTTATATCAAACGGGATGAATCTCTTTCAGGCCGCTATCAAACCGTATTTGCGAAAGATTCCGGAAGCAAAGCAGCCCCGACTGTAGGCCTCCATTTCACTCCGGAGCTTCTTGAAAAGCTTCAAAAACAAGGATTTCAAAAACTTGAAATAACGCTGCATGTGGGGCTTGGAACTTTTGCGCCGGTAAAAACTGAGTCAATAGCGGAACACAAGATGCACAGCGAATGGTACCGGATAACCGGCGAAGAAGCTGAGGCACTAAACAACGCAAAAAGCATTACAGCCGTAGGTACCACATCGGTGAGGGTGCTGGAATCGGCTCAAAAAATCGATGGAAAATTTACAACCTGTTCGGGTGAAACTGATATTTTCATCACTCCGGGATACAAATTCAAATCCACCGACCATCTCATCACAAATTTCCATCTTCCAAAAAGTACACTGCTGATGTTAATTTCGGCATTTGCAGGATTTGAGGAGACCAGAAAAATTTACCGTCACGCCATCAGCAAAAAATATAGGTTCTACTCTTTCGGCGATGCCATGCTGATTTTATAGTGTGGAGATTATTTTTTATGTGAGATCGAAATAAGAATTTGGAAAAAGAGTCTGCCCTCCTACGAAAGATGGGTTAGGACTTGAGATTACCCATAAAAATTATGTGCTGGTTATGATGCTTATTGTGCAATCAACCCGGCCTTGAATAAATTGGCGATACAGTGAATCTGTAGATGCGCGAAAGAACAATTCGTTACCGGCCAAGTCTTTTAATTACATTGACAAACCGTTATGGACCATTCGAGTTGTTCAGCGCAGCTACAATGAGCGCGCCAATTTATTCACAGCCTTGTCCCGACAAGCTTGTCGGGATGGTTCGTTTTGCCCCGCAGGGATCCCGATGGGGGATCAAGCCAAAATGAACAACAAATAGTCTTAACGGTTTCAAACGTTGTGTAACAATAAATTTCATTCAAAAATCTGTATTAAATGGTTAATTACAGGGATTGGGTCAGCCAGTTCTGAAGAATTGGCAAATAGGATTGGTAAATACTCACTTATAAAGACTGCAAATTGAAATATTAATTTGGCCTTTTAGAACCACCCCTAAATCCCCTCCTTGAGAAAGGAGGGGACTGATTGATGCTCATTTCAACTTTATATCTCGAATTCAGATTATTTTAGGTAATCACTCCTCTTCACCTTCGTACTGTTTTTTGTACGCCGTGGATATTTTTTGATTCATGTGGCGTTTATAATGTTGATACTCATACCGGCTGACGGTAAACTCAGAATGAAAATTCCCATCGTTACAATCCACATTCAGGCGTTTCGGATCGTCAGTTTCCGTAATTTTTACCTGAATATTTCCAAGTTTATAAGATGCTACTTCTTTACTCATGCTAAACGTAAATTTTTAAATGGAATCAGAAGATACAATTTTGTATTTACCGCAGTGAAAACTATTTCAAACTTAACAGATCAAACTCAAACAAATATCCATGAAATATCCGTTCTATATTTTAATAATTGCCTTAATTTTTACTGCATGTGCAGAAGAAAATGGAGACACGCACCTGGAACCCGAGCTTCCTGCAGAAACGACTCAGGATGATTTTTTTTCCAACCTGTTTTCAATTTGTGGTGAAACATTTTCGGGTGCATCTACCTACCCGGATGAACCCGACCACCCGCTTGTAGACACCGAATTGAACGCAACTCTTACTACCTGTACGGAGGAGAGGATTGAAATTAACCTGATGCGCGATGGCGATACCTGGCATGCAACATGGATTTTAACCAAACGGGAAGATGGTTTGCATTTGTATCACGATCACATCGGTGACAGGGATTATGAAGAGGGCGAAGAACCGCTGACCGGTTATGGCGGATATGCAGACGACCGCGGAACTGCAACACAGCAATTTTTTCCGGCGGATGATTATACTGCCGAAATTTTGCCTGAAGCAGCCACCAATGTCTGGATGATGGATCTGGATTTGGAAAACGGCGTGTTTGTGTATTACCTGGAGCGCCACGACGAACCAAGATTTCGCGCCGAACTGAAGCTGGATGAGTAATTAATTCTGCAACAGTCTGATATTATCGGGTTAGCTGCCGTTTCCTCGAGCCATCGGCATTCATCACAAAAAGATGAGGTTCACCACGTTGTGTAGATAAAAATGCTATCCGGCTGCCTTTGGGAGACCATGACCCATAGTATTCGTGATGCTCTGACGAGGTAAGCTGGCGGAGGTTTTCTCCGTCGGCATCTATCACGTAAAGGTCAAAATATCCGTTTCGGTTTGATGAGAACAAAATTTTGCTTCCATCAGGAGACCAAACCGGCGCCATATCGATAGTGGGTGACTGAACCAGAACTCTTTTGTTGCTGCCGTCGGCGTCCATCACAAAAATATCAAAGGAGCCCAGCCGGTTTGATATAAATGCAATCTGCTTTCCGTCGGGAGACCATGTGGGATCAAGGTCATATGACGGAGAGTTGGTAAGGCGTGTTTGTTCTGAGCCGTCGGCATTCATCACGTAAATTTCCGGCTGATAATCCCTGTCGGAGACAAAAGCGATCTTTTTTCCGTCAGGTGAAAATTTTGGATGCACATCAGTGGCAAGGTTATCCGTAATGGGGCGTCTGTCTCTGCCGCGCCGGTTCATCAGGTAAATTTCATAATTTCCTTTTTCTCCCCTGAAATGTGCTGCAATGGTACGTCCGTCCGGAGACCATGAAGGAGTATAACCGTCTCGCGCGTAGGTTTCATACAGGCCGCTTACATTATAAATGATGGTGTCTGGCGGAAAAGGCCCGATTTCGTTCGGCCTGTCAGAATAGTAAGCAAGCCATTGTCCGTTGGGAGACCATGCCGGATATAGATCGTTTGCGGGATGGCTTGAAACGCGCTGCTGTTCTCCGCTCCAGATGTCGATGGTGTAGATGTCGTAACTGCCGGCATAGGATGCAGAAAATGCTATTTTATACCCATTGGGTGACCAAGCTGGTCCGCTGTGTAAACTTTTTGGTGTGTAGGTTTGAGCATATAAACCGCCGGTAATCAGACTGCTAAAAAGAAAAATAACAGATAAGTAAAAGAAAGTATGGATTCTTTTCATATAACTGCTAACATTAAAATCAGTAAAGATAAGATATAAATGATGTTCACAGCACGCTTTTGCCTGCCCAAATGCCCCCTTTCAAAGTCGAGGGGATGATTAATAATAACTTTATTTTCAGGGAAAGTATTGTACAAAATGGAATAAAATCATTTCTAAATAAATGGGATCAAAAATATCGTGATTCCATTGTTTTTTTAGTTAAAATAGAATAACAAACTAAACGTGGGATTATCATGCAAAAAATATTCGGATTAATATATCTGATGATTCTGTTTTCCGGCATTAATGAACTAAAACAGAACGACCGTGATTTGCTTGAACAACTGCTTCACGAATTTTTAGAAGGAGCATCTGTGAACGACTACGATATGCACAACCGGTTTTGGGCTGATGAATTGATCTACACCAGTGCATCCGGCGAACGGATGGGAAAGTCCGACATTATGAACAGTCTGCCCGCCGAAGCGGATGATTCTGAAAGCTTACCGGTTTATTCTGCAGAAAATATCCGGATAAACCTGTATAGAGATGTTGCGGTAGTTGCATTTGAATTGGTAGCTGAAATATTTTTTGATACCGGCGAAAGCGAAATCATCAGATTTTACAATACCGGTACTTTTTTGAAACGGGATGGAAATTGGCAGGCTGTTGCGTGGCAGGCCACTCAAATTCCGTGAATTAATTCATCCGTCCTGTTTTTCAACATCTGCAGCATTCATGCAGAAATTCCAGAATTCATTATACAACTTCCCGCCTTCGGCAAAATGGAGTAACTCTTACAATGATGGTAATTCTGATTCTTTTATCCTTCAAAGAGATATAATATATTTTCATCAAATAATGTAATGAAGCATAATCATGCAGCCATCTGCAATCATTAGCCTTGTTCCCTCACTCACCGAATTGCTGTTCGATCTCGGCCTTGGTGATCACGTAATTGGACGTACGCGGTTTTGTGTGCATCCGAAAGATCAAATTGAAAATGTGCCAATTGTTGGAGGTACAAAAAATCCGAGGCTTGATAAAATCCGGGAGCTGAATCCGGATTTAATTATTGCCAACAAAGAAGAGAACCGCCAGGAAGATGTTGAAGAACTGGAGCAGGATTTTGATGTATTGATTACCGAAATTGCAACCACTGAGGAGGCCCTTTTTGCTATTCACGATATCGGCTGGACATGCGGAGTGCCGGAAAAGGCCAAAACCCTGATTCATGACATCCAACAAGAGATGGAGCGTGTGCCCGATGAACCGGTTATGAAAGCAGCCTATTTTATCTGGCGCGATCCCTGGATGAGTGTTGGTAACGACACCTATATCCATTCAGTGATGAGCCATTGGAAACTTGAAAATGTATATGCAAATAAGGCCCGTTATCCAAGAACTTCGCTTCATGAATTATCCCTGAAAAAACCTGAAATTATTCTACTGAGCAGTGAGCCTTATCCGTTTAAAGAAAAGCACATCAAAGAAGTGAGCGATGCGTGCCCCGGCTCTAACATTGTTCTGGTAAACGGCGAGTGGTTTAGCTGGTACGGCTCGAGAATGCAGAAAGCTTTTCGCCATCTTAATGTTTTCAGGCGAGCCATTTCCTGAATAACTCTGAACAACCTGAGAGTGTACGAATCCCGATTGCTGCCGTCGGGAGAGTTCCTGTAAGAGTTGTGGGTTGTTGGTATGTATTCTGTGAAGGAGAAGATGGGCAGGATACCGCGACTCTTGCAGGAGTCCCAAAAAGCGGGACACTCTTGCAGGTCGCTTAAGTTGGGTTACTCCGGGCGGAGTACTATATCCACAATTTCGCCGGGGGTGAGCTGAATATCTCCGGTGTCTGTGATCGGCACTTTTACGGGCAGGCCGCTTTCGAAAGTGGCGCCGGGTCGCTGCAACTGTCCGTCCATCACCTGAACGTGCCCTCCGAGCTGTTCTATCCGGGAATCGAAAAAGGCCCGGCCGGGTTTTCGTGTGCGCACCTGAACTGCCATACCGGCTTCCGGTTCAATGCTAAATGGTTGTCGCAGGTAACCAACAATATAAGATGGTTCGCGTGATTCGATATGCAAAATTTGATCACCCGCGCGGGCATATTCACCGCTTTTTAGGCTTACAAAACTGATCACTCCGCTCATGGATGCATATACCGGAATCGGCGCCGACTCGGCAAGCAGCATTTCCATTCGCTGTTCCTGCACTTTAATTGCCGCCAGAACCGGATCGCGGTCTGCACGGGTGTGATAGCCGGTAAACTCCTCAAGTTCTACAATCCGTTCAGATAAATATTCAACCAATCCGCGATATTCCTGAACCTGTACGTTCAAAAGGTCAAGGGTTGTTCTTGCCATTTCATACTCCTGCTCTGCAACGAGATCCCGGCCCCAAAGCTCGGCAATTCGGTGATAATCGGCCTCGGCTTGCCGCTGCTCCAGTTCGGTTCTGGCAAGAGAAATCCGGGTGTTGATCTCTTCAATTTTTAAATCCTCAAGATCCATGCGCGCCCGTTGCTCACCGGTAACGGGTTCACGATTTTGTTGAATCAGTTCAATTTCAGACCGGATTAAATTTAGCTGAGCGTTAAGCAGCAGGCTGTCCTGACGCTTAATCTGCCCAAGAAGCTGGCCCTCCTGCACAACATCAAACGGTTCTGTATGAAAATTGATGAGGATGCCGTGATCGGGGCTGGACACGGAAGAGCTATCGGCCACAACTACCCCCATCATTCCGGGTGAGGCGACTTTATCGGTCCAAAGAAATGCAACCACAACACCAACGCCAATAAATACCAGGAATGGCAGCACCCGGACCCGCAGTTCGCGTATCCATTGTTTTAGTGGGATGGGAATCGGTTCGTACGATCTGCTCATAACTTACACCTCCGATTCGTCTTCTGCCCGAAGGCTGCTTACACCTGATACGCCATCAATCCGTTTCACTTCATCTAAAAGAAGGTCTATTCTGTCGGGGTCCCGAAGAAGCAGCCTGTACGAGAGATGGGTTTTTTCTGCGTCTTCACCCGAACGCTGCGAAGCAAGCCTGGCCCTGAAAGCATGGCGCTTTAAAAACTGCTGAAGATTGTCGAGTCTCGACAACGGCTGTGCCCATTGAAGGTTCAGGATAAGATCGTATCGCTGTCGGGCGCCGAAATTGGTAAACCAGATAAATACAAGGGCGGTTCCCGCAACCAGTACGCCTATTATGGCGGTTGTAAATTTCTGAGTTCCACAGGCCATCCCGATCACAATCAGTGAAAGAATGTAAACGGTGTCCAGCGTGTCGCGCAGAATATTTCTGAACCTGACAATGGCAAATACGGCAAGCAGGCTGAATGCAGTTACCAGGTTGTTGTCAAGCACTGTCATAACCAGTGAAACAGTGATGGGAATAATGATGAGTGAACTCACAAAATTTTTGGAATAGGAAAGCCCGGAGTGAGTGTACATATAAATCCAGGCAAAAATCTGCCCGCTCATAAAAGCAAGCAGAAGTGCCAGTATCAAAGTAGGCAAGTCTGTTGGCAGCGGGGCTGTATCACCAAATTGTAACCAATCGTTCATAATAATTTAGTGTTTAAGGCATTCAGGCCATTTCAATTCTTTTAAATTTCAGATTTTCCACACTGTCCACATATTTAGCAGCGGACTGCTGCCAGGTATGAAATCGTTGGGTCAGCTCTTGCAGCCATGATGGAAAACGGTTGGTAAATTTCAGCTCAAGGATAACAATATCACCAAAAACAGGCATATATCTGGGCATGTCTACTTTTAGATCGTATGAAACGTGCGGAGTGCTTTTCACAAACCTGTCGAATGTAACACGAACGGCATTGGAGTCTTCAAGTTCATAAGCCTCACGAAAATAAGTAACGTGCATTTTTGGAGTAGCATGAAGCTGATTTTGCAGGTAACTAAAATAGTTGAGTGCATCGAGCTGATCCGGAGTTTTATTAACCAGATGCTCGTATGAGGGTAGTTCTCCCAATAGCAGGGATTTTACAGCATGGCGATGCACTTTGGCTCTTCTTTTACGAATCACTTTATCATAACGGCGTTTCACTTCGAAGTAGACCGGGGTGTCTTCAGATTCATAATAGCGCACACGCAGCTTAAACCGGTTGCGGTCACCGTTTATCGTGTCCTGGTAGGTTTTTAAATTTCTTGAATCGAGGTAGAGGCTGTGCACGGGATACGAACGGTTTGGCCTGGTTTTGCCATAGGTATCGCAATGCAGATAGTCCTCGACGAAATAGCGCATTTGCTGAGCCTTTGCCTCATTAATCCGATATTTCAACTCGAATCGCTGCTTTTGGACTTTGTCTTCCATAATAGGTGTGCACGGTTAATGTGCAATTTGTAAAGGATAACATCAGCAGAAAAGATTTATTGAACTAAACCCTGATGTCCCGATTATTGACAATTTTATAACGGCTAACTGTACAATGTATAAGTTTATAAGTTACCAAGCAGAGTAAAAAAATGCAGGATAATTTTTGATTCGTTTTAAAAGAAAAAGTTAGTTGACAAAAATTATTTTATGCTTACTCATCCACATCAAAAATAGATCCTTATTTTATCACAACCATTTTTCCTGTTTCCGAGAAATCATCGGAGGTGAACTGGTAAATATAAACTCCGCTTGCCAGGCCGGATGCGTCTACGTTAACGCTGTGTCGGCCGGCGCGGGCATGGCCTTCTTCAAGAGTTAAAACGTAGCGCCCGTTTACGGTGTAAAGATCAATTCGAACATGCTGATCTGACGGCAGATCGTAACGGATGGTTGAATGCGGATAAAACGGATTGGGATAATTTTGGAATAGGCGGAACTCCTGAGGCGGTCCGGTTGGCGCACCAAGCAGCGGTTGAGAATGCACCCTGATGGATGATATATTTAATTTTGCCCGCTGCCCGCTCTCTTCATCTGATTGCTCGCCGGTATAATAATATCTCCAGAACAGCTCCAGGTTTGGCTGATCTTCGGCATCCGGTGGAAGCAGTATCGGGCCGATTAATTGATGGTGGCCGTCTTCTTCATGTCGCTGATATTCCACCGGATTTCCAAAACTGTCCGGCACATCCCTGAACGGTTCATTTTCATCGGTGCGGTATTGAAGACGCAGATTGTAGATTCGTGAATTGGCAAGTACGGTGCCACCAGTCCATTCAACTGTGACGGACCCCTGCCCTTCTGTGTTCAACAAAAGTAAAGCACCGCCAAGCCGCCGCCCCGGGTAACCGGGATTTCCTTCAAGGTTGGACGTGTTGATAAAAGCAAAGCCATCTTCGCCCAGGCCGTTGATGCGTGTACGGGTTTCAAAATCGAACGATCCGGTTGTGTAGCCAAGAATTCCGGAATCAAGCCCCGGCTCCGTTTGTTGCATATACACAAATGCCATGTGGGGCGGTGCAGCTCCGGGAGCTGCGTCTG